>NZ_JAVRCK010000023.1:48437-96807 GCF_034530815.1 Nostoc sp. DedSLP03 | reverse complement strand
ATGGGATATCTTGATTCGACCACTTTAGCTGGTAATTTCTTTTTAAAAAATCACCCAAATAAACGAACTACTCCAGACGCAGAGAACACAGAGGAATAAGGAGGAGAGAGTTTTTTCGCCAGTTTTTTGAGTGAGTATTTTTTTATTTGGAAGTCCTTAACTGAATCTATCTAAGAATTAAGTTTTATTTTTTACAAATTTATTCTGTCTTTACAATACTTTTTTATCTCATATTTTCAGTTATCAGATACTTTGGCGATAATGATATTTACTGTACTGTATTTACAGTACTTTATCCCAAATTATTTGTGATAAAGCTTTTTAAGACTTAATGACAAAAGTCAGATGAAGAGAAGCGATCGCGAAACTTTCTTACGCGATAATGGTTATAAACTAAGAAAAACTACGTTTTTACATCGTTGTAGCTATATTTTTTCATTTTTAAAATATTACTGAAATTATACTTATAATGTTGTACACAAGTTTACGTATTATTACTAGAGCATCTGCTAATTTACTCTGTAAGCTTTTAGGACAGCCTAGTGTTAGTAATTTAGAAACTCAACTCCATGAGAAACAAGTTCAAATTCAGCAGCTAGAAGAGCAAGAAAGGGCGCTTTACCGAGTTATTAGTAAAATTCGAGCTTCTCTTGAGTTAGAAACAATTTTTCGTACAACCACAAAGGAAACTTGCAAGTTACTCCGAGTCGAACGGATTGCCGTTTATCGTTTCTATGAAAACTGGGGTGGAGAATTTGTTAGCGACTTTGAGTTTGCAGAGACTGGATGGGATGATGTAGATACATTAGGAAAAAATACAGTTTGGAATGACTCTTATCTACAAGAAAATCAAGGTGGACGGTATCGTAATAATGAAACTTTAGTTGTTTCAGATGTTTACGCAGCAGGCTTATCTCAATGCCATTTAGAAATTTTACAACAGTTCCATATTCGAGCTTATGCAACTGCATCAATTTTTGTGGGAAAAAAACTGTGGGGAGTGCTTGCTGCTTATCAGCACTCACAGCCACATGAATGGAAACAATTAGAAATTCAGTTTTTGTCTCAGATTGCGACGCAGTTAGGATTTGCAGTTAAACAAGCAGAATTTTTAGCTCAAGCAGAACAAAAAGCAGCAGAACTGTATAAAGCAAATCAGCAGCAGGATATTCTGTTTAATTTAGTTGCTGAAATTCGTGAATCTCTGAATATAGATACCTTGTTTAAGACTACTGTACGAGAAATTCGTAAGGCTCTCCGTAGCGATCGCGTCAGTATCTTTCGATTTGACCCGGAATCGAACTATACCTCTGGTGAATTTGTCTCCGAGAATGTATTGCCTGACTACGATTCTACGATCGCCATCAAGGTAAAGGATAATTGTTTTGGTGAAAAATATGCAGTTGCTTATCACCAAGGGCGTATACAGGTAGTATCAGATATTTATCAAGCTGGGCTAAAAGATTGCCACATTCAACTGTTAGAGCAATTTCAAATCAAGGCACAAATTGTTGCACCTTTAATGAAAGGAAAAACTTTATGGGGATTACTATGCGTTCATCAGTGCTATTTTCCGCGCGAATGGAAAAAGTCAGAAATTCAATTTATCCACCAGTTAGCTGCTCAGTTTAATGTAGCTTTAGAACATTCTGAATTATTAGAGCAATTCCGCTCTCAAGCTAATCAACTTGCTCAAGCAAATAATGCTTTAGAACTAGCAAATTCTCAGTTAGAAAAACTTAGTAAGCTAGATGCTCTAACCCAAATAGCCAACCGTCATTGTTTCGATCAGTTTTTAGTTCAGGAATGGGATCGACTAAAACTAAGTGAAAATTATTTATCTTTAATTATATTTGATATTGACTATTTCAAGAATTATAATGATTCTTATGGACATCTAGCTGGGGATGAATGCTTAATACAAGTTGCTCGTGCAGCACAATCTGTATTAAAGCGTCCTACCGATCTACTAGCTCGTTATGGTGGTGAAGAATTTGTTGTAATTTTACCAAATACGAACGAATCAGGTGCGATTAAAGTAACTAAGTTGATTCAAAAATCTATTCAAGAATTAAAGATTCCCCATAAAAATAATAATGGATTTCAATATTTTGTGACCGTCAGTTTAGGTGTTGCCATTCAAAAACCAACAGATAACAGTTCATCTCAAAATTTAATTAACGCCGCCGACAAAGCTTTATATAAAGCTAAAGAACAAGGACGCAATCGGTGGGTTTGTGCTGCAAAAACCTGAGTCTAGTGATGAAATAATTAAAAATACACTACTTTAATTATGGGATACAAGCCCACAATAAAGAATTGCTTCGAGATGCGAAGTGCAAGGCATCTTTATTCCAAGCCCACGGCTTAAGCCGTGGGCTTGAATTTTTAATCCGAGTGAAGCAAATGATAAGGCGATAGGTTGTAGTGTTTCTGCCTGACTCCTAACTCACTTTCGGCTTGATGTAGGCGATCGCTTGTTTCCAAACGGTGGTTTGCTGGCTGTTTTCATCCGCAATAGAGATACACTGTGGATCTTGCCATAAAACTTTTCCTGTGAGTACATCACCAGTCAGCAGCTTTAACTCTATTGGCGTTGTTTGTTTAATCAGGTTTTGGACTTGTCTAATGCTGGGTAAAGTGGTGTCAAATTCGGTAAGCATTTTTAGTAAAGATGAACCTACAAGGCAAAATAAAGAGTAACTAATCCTTGATAATTCATCCTTGAAGAAATGGCAATCGAATTTACTAAGTATCATGGTCTAGGCAACGACTTTATTTTGATTGACAATCGCTCGTCATCTCTGCCTGTAGTGACTCCAGAGCAAGCCATCAAGTTGTGCGATCGCCACTTTGGTATCGGTGCTGATGGTGTAATTTTTGCCCTACCTGGAGAAAACGGCACTGACTACACTATGCGGATTTTTAATTCTGATGGTTCTGAACCAGAAATGTGTGGTAATGGCATTCGCTGTTTAGCTGGCTTTCTAGCAGACTTAGAAGGGGAATCCCGAAATCAAGACTCATATCGCATTCATACTTTGGGTGGTGTAATGACTCCCCAACTTTTATCTGATGGTCAAGTTAAAGTAGATATGGGTTTACCCAGGTTACTCGCTAGCGAAATTCCTACCACTCTTGCACCCGCCCAAGAAAAAGTTATTTCTGTGCCATTAGAGGTGGCGGGGCAAACTTGGGAAGTCACCTGTGTAAATATGGGAAATCCGCACTGCATTACCTTTGTGGAAGATGCAGCAGCAATTGAGTTAGAAACTATCGGCCCAAAATTTGAGCATCACCCAGTTTTTCCCCAACGCATAAATACCGAATTTATTCAAGTGGTACGTCGTGACTATTTGAAAATGCGGGTATGGGAACGGGGTGCTGGAATTACCTTAGCTTGCGGTACTGGTGCTTGTGCTTCTTTAGTAGCTGGTGTGCTAACCGGGAAATGCGATCGCACTGCCACTGTAGAATTACCTGGTGGCCCCTTGCAAATTGAATGGTCAGAAATAGATCAACGAGTTTACATGACAGGCCCGGCCCAAAAGGTATTCACTGGTAAACTGTAACCGACTTACTATTGGCATTACTCAAGTAGTAGTGCCATAGAAGTCTTGCAGCGATCCAACCTATGCAGTTTATGGTTTTTGTCGCTAACTCAAGCGTATTGGATTTATAGATAGTAATTGATTCGGACGTTAAAGTATGGATGCTGAGGAGTTGTACAGGCGCTATGCTGCTGGGGAGAGAGATTTTCGTGGGGTTGACTTGAGTGGAGTCAATTTGGAAGAGGTTTGTCTTGAAGAAATCAATCTCGAAGGGGCTGATCTTAGAGGAACCCTTTTCTTCCGTTCCAACTT
This sequence comes from Nostoc sp. DedSLP03, assembly GCF_034530815.1. Taxonomy (NCBI): domain Bacteria; kingdom Bacillati; phylum Cyanobacteriota; class Cyanophyceae; order Nostocales; family Nostocaceae; genus Nostoc; species Nostoc sp. DedSLP03. The sequence goes on along the minus strand of NZ_JAVRCK010000023.1, from coordinate 92,944 downwards.
GCGGGGGGCTATTTTCAGAAATGCCAACCTGGAAGGAGCCGATCTCAGTATGACTGTTTTAGATGAAACTGATTTTCAAGGAGCTAACATCAGGTACTGTAATACTATGGAAACTTCCATGATTCGTGCTAACTTCCGGGATGCTAAACAAGAAGGAACTACTCTGGGTGGATATATGTACAACACTATCCTGCCCGATGGTCGAGTTGTCTCCGCCCCCGATGCTGAGAGAGATAGATTGATCGCCCAAGGGTATGAATTCTGAGCCAGCCAATAGAGGTGCTGCTTGCAAAGGGCTAACTAGGAAACTTAAATCATCGCTCTCAATGGCTTCCTCAATTTCATCAGGCAGATTTGAGAAAATGTTAAGATTCATTTTCTGCTGAAGATTGGATTTGGGAATTAATTTTAGATTGCACAGATTCTTTATTAGAAATTGCTAGATATATACCCCCTAAAATTAGAGCCAACCCTAACAAGTTAAAAATACTCAAGTTTTCCGAGAAAAGTATCCAAGCAAAAATCGCAACAATCACAGGATTGAGTAGTAAAAGTAAAGAGATAAATCCTGATGAAAAATTTTTCAGGCTGTATACAATTAGCCCATGACCCAAGGCTTCGCAAATAGCAGCTAGCGCAAATACTACTAACCACCCCGACAAAGTAACTGGGAAAACTTGTTTTTCCCAGATTAGCACTACTGGTATCATCAATGAAGTTGCGATCGCACAACGCCACACCAGGATGGTAATAGTTGAAAACTTATTGCCGATCTGCTCGATAAGTAAAAAGTTTGCTGCATAAAATATCGATGATGTCAGGGCAACAGCATCACCTGTAATATTATTATTAGAACGCAATAAATCTTCAAATCCGACTGCGATCGCACCGATTATGGCTAAGATTAGACCGATGATAAATTTGCGCCCAAAAATTTGATTAAAAAATAGCCATCCTCCTAAAGTAGTAAATAGCGGATTGAGGCTACCTAACGCATTAGCATTAGCTGCACCAGTCTGAGTTAGTGACCAAGTCCAAGATAATCGACCTAATACATGAACTAGACCCACTGCGATTAAAAGCGCTATCTCTTTGATTGGATAAGGCTGCTGTGGTAATACAGGTTCATCATCTGTAATTTTAGTCCGTACTTGGTTAATTCCACTCCATAATCCAAAGATAATAGTCGCTATCCATAAACGATTAAATAATGTAGCAACAGCGCTCATTTCTCTAACAGCGATTTTAATAAATATTGCTGTTGAAGATAAAGCTAATAATGCAATTATTACTATGATTATCGGCAGGATTTTGGAAGTTTTATCAGAGTTTTCTGGTGTTAAGCTTAATTGATTTTCTGCCATTTAGTTTATATTTATTATACGAACCGCCCTTCGGGTGACGCTCCTTCTCTGCGAGACGCTACGCGAACGTCGCTAAACTAGCAAAATCATCCCGCTTTCTCTGCAACACCAATTTTGATAACATCCGTTCGCAAGTTTTAGCCATGATTTTGCCCTAGTAAATCTGCAATTGAGGTCAGTAATTCAGTTGGTTGTACTGGTTTGGCAATATGTTTCTGAAAACCAGCCGCTAAAACTCGATCGCGATCGCTTTCTCCTGCATAGGCGGTAAGAGCGATCGCCGGAATTCCCCCGCCCTCCTCTTTGGGCATGGCTCTGAGCATCTTAATCAAGCTGTAGCCATCCATTTCTGGCATTCCTAAATCACTGATTAATAAATTAGGTACAGCCTGTGATATAATCATCAGCGCCTCTTTTACTGATGCTGCGGCAGTTATCAACGCCCCATTCTGTTGTAGCAAGAAGTGCAAAAACTCTCGTGTGTCAACATCATCATCAACAATTAATACCCGTAGTCCACGCAGAACTGACGAGTTAAATTTCTCCCCCGCTTTTGCTGCTTTCTCTGCACCGCCACTCTCCTTCATCACGGGCAGTCTGACAGTAAAAACTGCTCCCTGTCCAATTCCTGGACTGGCTGCTCTTACAGTACCACCATGCAACTCTATTAAGTGACGAACTATTGCCAATCCCAGTCCCAGTCCGCCGAATGTCCTGGTTGTGCTGCTATCGGCTTGACGAAAATATTCAAATACGTGGGGTAGAAACTCTGGAGAAATACCTTGACCTGTATCTTTAACTTTAATTAGTACTGAAGGGAAAGTTAATTCATTACTCAATGATAAGCTGACTTCGACTGAACCACGAGAGGGAGTAAACTTGACTGCGTTCGAGAGTAAATTCCCGACAACTTGCTGTAAGCGATTATAATCGCCTAACACTTTACCAACATTGGGGTCAACTTGTACTTTAATCTGGATAGATTTGGTTTCGGCAATTAACCGGACTGTTTCTAATGCAGCATCAATTACAGCTACTAAGTTAACAGTGGCAAAAGTCAGGTTTAACTTACCGCGAATAATTCGGGAGACATCCAACAACTCATCAATTAATTGAATCTGCAATTGAGCATTTCTTTCGATGGTTTCTAAAGCACGATTTGTAGTCACTTCATCAAATTTGCGGCTTTTGAGTAGCGATGACCACCCTAAAATCGGGTTGAGGGGCGATCGCAATTCGTGGGAGAGGATTGCGAGAAACTCATCTTTATTCCGGTTTGCCTGTTTGAGTTCCTCTGCTTGTTGCCTAAGTGCTTTTTCTAATTGTTTCCTGGGGGTTAAGTCAAGAATAAAACAGATCCAAGATGCGGGATCTCGCTCCACCAAGGCACCACCAATTAGTATCGGAATACGGGAACCATCCTTACGAATGTATTCTTTTTCAAAGGGAGTAAATAGCCCAACCGTTAAAAGTTGTTCTAGTCCCTGCCGATCGAAAGTGTGATATTCAGGTGGAGTGATGTGTTGTCTGCGTATTTTACCTGTCAATAGTTCCTCTCGCGTATAACCCACCATTTCTAAAAAAGCCTCGTTCGCCTCAGTAATGTAATCAGGAGTGGCGAACATAATGCCAATAATGTTGGAATCAACTAAGCGCCTTAATTGAGTTTCACGCTGGCGCAAATCATTTTCTACCTGTTTGCGTCGGGTAATATCTTGGGTAGTACCCATCATTCGTACTGGCTGACCCTCGGCATCATAAAAGACGCGACCTTTAGCAGCAATCCAATGAAAACTACCATCAGACCAAGGGATGCGGTATTCGATGTCACACTCAACATTTTCCTCCAGAGAGCGGGCGATCGCTTCATGAATACAGTGGCGGTCTTCTGGATGTACACAGTTGAGGAAAATCTCAAAGCTGATTTCGGCTTCTAGGGACACTCCAAACAGTTGATAACATTTCTCTGTCCAAATTACCTCGTTAGTAGTAATATCCCAAAACCACATACCCAGTTCAGCAGCATTAGTAGCCAACCGAATCCGTTCTTCACTCTCGCGCAGATTTGTTTCAATTTTTTGACGTTCCCAATTAGCAGCTTGCTGTTCGGTAATATCAGTACTTGCACCAACTACCCTAACCACCTGAGCATTTTCATCCCGGACTGCAAACCCCTGATCTACCACCCACAAATAGCGGCCATCCTGGTGACGTACGCGATACTCAATCCGATAACGGTTTCCATTGGTCATACTAGCCATGAATTGGTCGTTAACTCTTTGTTGGTCATCGGGATGAATGCGTTCTTGCCACCACTCGAAGGTCGGTTCCGTTTCTTGTTGGGTGTAGCCAAAAACCTGGGTTAGACCCTGAGTTCTTTCCACAGTATTTCTGCTAATCTCCCAGTCATAGATTAGGCAATTAACCGCCGCCGCTGCTAGCTCAAACCTTTCGTTACTTTGCCGCAAAGAAGTTTCTATGTGTCGTCGCTCTGTAATATCAAAAGCAATCCCCAAAAGATATTGCGGCAATCCATCAGCAGTTCTGCTGTGTACAGTGTCATAGCTACAAAACCAGCGCCACTCTCCATTAGCGTGTCGAATTCGGTATTCAAAGCTGAGAACTTCACCCTGATAAGCAGAATTAAATTGTTCCAAATAGCTAGGGAGTCGAGCCAAATCTTCAGGGTGTAGAAGTTGAGTAAATAACTCCTTTCCCATCGCCTGGATTTCTACTGGTGTATAGCCCCAACTTTGAGCAATTTCGTAATTAACGTAAGAATTTCGCTGCTCAATTAGGTCATAAATGTAGATGATCCCCGGAAGAGTGCCAGCAATTTGTTGAAACAGACGATGACTATCCCACAGTTTTTGAAATTCATTTGCATCAAATCGTTGAGTATCTTGTTCGCAATTACAGTTTTTCTCTGACTGAGCGTGCTTAGATTCTGTAATATCCGAAAAAGTTGTCACGATCGCATACAGATTACTTGCTTCAGTTTGAAACAGAGGTTGCGAGGAAAACAATAGCCAGACTAGCTCATTATTTGGCTTATAAAAGCCACACACCACATTTAAGCAAGGTTTACCTGTATTTTGAGTAACCCTCGTCGGGTGAGTTTCACTGAGTAAAGGAGAACCATCTTCATGAATAAATTGCCACTTGGGATCGAGCAAATTTTGCCCCACAAGCTGTTGGGCGGTCAGTCCCAAAATGCGATCGCTAGCGGCATTGCAAGCCTGGATAGTGCCATCAGGCAACTGAAGCACCATTCCTTCTTCTTGACTGGCTACTAGCGAAGAATTTGCCTTTTTACTAACTTGCCGATGCAGCAGCTTGTGATTAGCCAGCTGGTTGTGGAACTTTTCTGCGTCTGGCATTCTAAAAAGTTAAATAATTTTAAAGTTAATCTTAGATTGAGCAACTCATCTTTACATAAATTTTAAGGCAATTTCTTCCAATTTGAGGTAAAACCTGCGATCGAAATAGCGATCGCTGATTTATTTTTTGCCGCATTTTTATAGGACAAGGGCAGGAGGATACAAGGGAACAAGGAGAAAAAAGAACTCTGTTAACGAAACAGTGCTGAGTGATTTTAATTTACTCAGCACGGGCTAAACTTTAGCTTTTTGCTAACAGCACTCAGAACTCAGCACTCATTACTCATTACTCCTGAATCAACCCCCAACATGAATACCAGGTCGCATTTCGGGATTCTTTTCAGCCCGACGCAGTACTTCACGGGTAACTACAGCAATGTCACCTTCGCCAAACAAGATAAAACGCAATAGGTATTGTATGGGATTTCCCTCAACCCAGCCGAAGTAAGCATGGGGAATCTTACCTGTTTGGTCGCGAATGTAAAGTAGTAAAGCTGCGATCGCATTTGGTACTGCTGCACTTTCAGCCCGGAGGATGCGATAATCACCAACTTGCACCCCTTTTACTACGATCGCATCTGCAAATTCCGAAGCATCGGATACATGAATTTCTAGAAACAGAACTGGATCGTTGAGTGGAATATGATTGTCTTCGCGTACCTCTTTTTCTTTCATAAAATACTCTAGGACATCGCCTGTATTCAAGCGATTTGCAATCAGTCGTATTGTTCCCTGGCTATCTTCGGCAAAGAATTGCCTAGCAAGTTCGTCAATTTCAATTCGCTCTGCTCGCAGTTCCGTTGAACGCCAAACACGAGAAACCAGGGAGGTAAAAATGATCGCACCGATAAAGAATCCGGCAATCCTAATCCCTTCTGGTCTTTCGATGATATTAACAATGGTGGTATATAAAAATAACAGTGTAATGATGCCAAAAACGAGTCTGGCCCGCTTCTGTCGGTGACGGTGGGCTGATAAGGTAACGGCAAAGGCGGCTGAGGTGATCAACACCAGCACACCAGTTGCATAAGCCCCACCTTGGGCTTCTACACTTGCTTTAAAGATAATTGTGACAACAAAAGCGATCGCTGTGTAGACTAACACCAAAGGTCGTGTTACTCGTGCCCAATTGGGCGCCATACCATAGCGTGGTAGGTAGCGAGGCACGATATTTAATAGCCCTGCCATTGCAGATGCACCTGCAAACCACAAAATAGAAATAGTACTTAAATCGTAAATTGTGCCAAAGGCATTGCCTAGATATAGATGTGCTAAATAAGCAAGGGCCCGTCCGTTAGCTTTGCCCCCCGATGCAAATTCTGCGGCTGGAATTAATAGAGTGGTTATAAAACTGGTGGTAAGCAAAAAGAAGCTCATAATTACAGCAGCAGTGGTGAGCAACTTGCGTGTATTCCGAATCCGCCCTTTGGGATGCTGCGAAGTGCTGTTACTGCTACCTTTAACCAGGGGCATAACGGTAACACCTGTCTCAAAACCTGACAATCCCAGCGCGAGTTTTGGGAAGATGATCAAAGAGATGCCGATTAGCATCAAAGGGTTAGAATGGCGTGCAAAAAGTGCAGTTTGCCAATTCGGGATCGTTTCTGTGTGATTTAATATCTGATACACACCGACGCCAACGACAATGAAGTTTAACAGCAGATAAGCTCCCACCAAAACTACTGCAATCCCAATGGCTTCTCGGAAACCTTTCAGGAAGACTGCACCTAGTAATGCAACTAATATCAGGGTAACTGCGATCGTCTGATTGTGAAGCCAATGTGGTGTCAGCGGATTTTCGACGATATGGGCTGTGGCATCAGCTGCTGACAAAGTAATTGTAATAATAAAGTCAGTTGCCACAAACCCAAGTAAGCACAGTACAAGTAATTTGCCTTGCCACCAGGAAAGTAAATGCTCTAACATTGCGATCGACCCTTCACCATGAGGGCTTTCGGCAGCAATGCGTCGATAGATTGGCAACGCTCCAAACAGCGTCAGCAAAACCAGAATCAAGGTAGCTATAGGAGAAAGAGCGCCAGCAGCCAGTGCTGCAATCCCAGGTTGATAACCAAGGGTAGAGAAATAATCTACACCAGTTAAGCACATCACTTGCCACCAAGAATGCTGGCGATGTGCTTCTTCCTTGCGGTAAGACCCTTTTTTTTCTTGTCGGTTTTCTTCAAGCAACCAATGGATTAACTGGCTGCCGAGCCGTTTTGTTGAAACAATTGATTTAGCCATCAAATACGGTTGTGTTGCAAAAGTCGGCTTTGTGATTTTTTAAAGCCTTCGTGGTTTATTAAAATTTTTAACTACAAAGGCATAGCACTATTATCGTATGTTAAGCATCTTGTCCCATTTACAAAATATATAGCAGCAGTTCGTAGTCGTCTACCACATGAAGATCGTTTGCAGATTTTGGTATAAGAATAATCAATACTGCAACCGTATATTTTGGGATTAACGCTTTTGCAGTCTTAGCACCTTTAAGCCGTATAAATTATAAAAAACGACGCTGCGAAACTTGGTATATACACAATCAACAAATCAGCCCTAAAATAAAAGTCGCTTTTAGTTATATGATGTTTGTGTAAACGATGTAAAATAATTAGCCTGCTAATCTATAACTTTGTTTGTGTAGCCGCAGACTTTAGTTTGATAGAATTATGGACATATAGTCGTACACAATATACAAACAATGTATTAGATAGGTTCTAGCATCATGCGAACTTATCTGCACCAACTACACTAATTCAGATGTTTGACAATATCTGCAAGTTTTTAGTTGAGAACTTCTCCAGTGACTTCGCTACATGGTTATTAGGCGAATCTATTAATTTAACAGAACTAAGTCCAAAAGAACTATCTCTCGAACCCATTCGGGCTGATGCTCTAATTCTGTTGCAGTCGGAGCAAAGCATATTGCATTTGGAATTTCAAACCCAAGTCGATGCAGAAATTCCTTTTCGGATGATTGACTATCGATTACGAGCATATCGCCGCTTTCCAGACAAAGCAATGCATCAAGTCGTAATTTACCTCAAGCAAACAAATTCAAATTTGGTGCAACAAAATACATTTACAATTCCTGGGACACGACATGAATTTGCAGTTATCAGACTTTGGGAACAACCTACAGAAGTATTTTTGAGAACACCTGGACTCTTACCTTTAGCGGTATTAAGCAATACAATCGATCCAGAAGTTATACTTACCGAAGTTGCACGGGAAATTAACGGGATTACAGAATTAAGAACTCAAAGTAATATTGCTGCTTCTACAGCAATTTTAGCTGGTTTAGTATTAGATAAAGAGGTTATTAAACGAGTTTTGAGGTCAGATATGATGCGCGAGTCAGCTATTTATCAAGACATTCTACAAGAAGGTAAAGCTGAAGGCAAGGCCGAAGGTAAGGCCGAAGGTAAGGCTGAAGCGTTACTCGAAGTGGCAAGAAATCTATTTAATACTGGTATGCCATTAGAGGCGATCGCCAAGGTGACAGGGTTATCAATTGAGCAGTTACAGTATTTACAGGTAAGTGAGTCTGGTGAGTCCAATCAATAAATAATCGGTGCAGTCAACCTGCACCGATTAGCAAGTGTCACTCGAATTGAACATCCCATTGTTTCACGCCAATGCTGAAGCTTGGGGTTTAGCAAAAATCATTCTTCCTGCTGTAGTTTGTAAAGCACTGGTAACTACTACTCGCAGTTCACCACCCACATAACTGCTACCTTCTTCAACAACTACCATTGTGCCGTCATCTAGGTAGCCAATGCCTTGACTGGGTTCTTTGCCTTCCTTGAGGATTTTTAAATCCAGGTTGTCGCCAGGTAAATAACTGGGACGGACGGCATTGACTAAATCATTCACATTCAAAACAGGTACTTTTTGAACACTGGCGACTTTAGACAAGTTGTAGTCGTTGGTTAGCAGTGTGCCGCTAATTTCTTGGGCGAAGCGCACTAACTTGGCATCCACTGTGGGAATATCTTCGTAGTCAACTGCATTAATCAGGATGCGATCGGGATAATCTTCCTTAATGCGGTTGAGAATTTCTAGTCCTCTCCTTCCGCGTACCCGCTTTTGGTCTTTGCTAGCATCCGCTACTTGTTGGAGTTCTTGCAAGACAAACTGCGGTACGAGAATTTGCCCTTCTAAAAACCCTGTTTCTAGTAAGGCTTCAATACGACCATCAATAATACAGCTAGTATCTAGAACTTTGGTATTGGCTGGTTTTAATGTTCCTTCCACGACCAATGATTCGACGGTGTTGGGATTAATGAACCGCAATAAGCCTCGTCCGTGGGTATCTGCCAAATTCATGCCAGTGACGGAGAGGATGATACTACCGACAACTGCCACCAATGGCTTAATAAATCCAAAATCCGCCGGAATCGGCAGCAAAAATAATGGGGCTAGCATCAGGTTGGCTAGTAATAGCCCAATCACTAAGCCGATCGCACGAGTTAAGATCGCTTCTAGAGGCATTTCTTTGACTTGTGATTCTAGGCGACGATATGTCGTCTGGAAACTCAGCCCGATCGCACCACCAATAATAGCGGCAAAGACGGCAACAACTAAGCGTAAGGCTTCTAGATTCGTTACCTGATCTAGCGCCCCATAGGGTAGTAGTTCAATGCTGTAGAACCCTATTCCCGACGCTGCTAGGATAAATGAGAAAATAATAATGGCGTCAAGCATGGTTGTCTTGTTTTCCTGTAACTGTGTTAACCGATAAAGTTAAGTATTTTTTATTTTATCGGTAAGATAAACCGATCGATATTGACTTACACTAAGGGTTTAGGCTGACAATATCTGCAATTATTATAACTAAAGGTTTTTATCTTAATATTTTTCATTGTTTTGTTGTAAAAAGACCAAAACTTGTAAATAAACTAATTATTTTGTAAGAATTCAGAATCCAGAATCCAGAAGTCAGAATTAAGAAGACTTTGATACTTAAACTTAATAAGTTTAATAAAATCAAGAAGTCATTACACGCTTGATTTGACAATTATTCTGGCTTTTGACTTTTGACTCCTGAATTCTTACCTGATTTTCATTGCCTCTAATTCGCAGTTGGATTAACTTAAAACTTTTCTCAAAATGAGTAAAACATTTAGTATTTCTGGAATTGCGAGTTCTGCTTATGTGCATATTCCCTTTTGCAGGCGACGATGTTTTTATTGTGATTTCCCGGTATCTGTTGTGGGCGATCGCTTGCGGGGCGAAACATCTGGTACTATCTCCCAATATGTTGAGGTGCTATGTCAAGAAATTGCCATTACACCAGCATTTGGTCAACCTCTGAAGACAATTTTCTTCGGTGGTGGTACTCCTTCGTTGCTCTCAATAGAGCAGCTACAAAGGATACTGACAGAACTACAGAAGCATTTTGGGATTACGTCTGGGGCAGAGATTTCTATGGAAATTGATCCAGGCACCTTTGATTTAGCCCACATAGCAGGCTATCGCCGTGCAGGCGTGAACCGGGTAAGTTTGGGCGTACAAGCCTTTCAATCAGAATTATTGCAAAGAGCGGGGCGATCGCACTCAGTTGACGATATTTTTGCAGCTGTGGAACTAATCCACCAAGTCGAGATTCCCGAATTTAGCTTAGACTTAATTTCTGGGTTGCCGCATCAGTCTTTGGATCGATGGCAGGATTCCTTAGAAAAAGCTGTAGCGAGCGCACCCACTCACATTTCCATTTACGATCTTACCATCGAACCAGGTACAGCCTTTGGTCGTTACTACAAACCTGGCGATACTCCGTTACCCACAGATGAAGCCACAGTCAAAATGTACCAGATGGGTCAGCAGATTTTAACTAGTGCAGGTTATGAGCATTATGAAATTTCCAATTACGCTCAACCTGGCCATCAATGTCGGCATAATCGAGTGTACTGGGAAAATCGCCCTTATTACGGCTTTGGCATGGGTGCGGCGAGTTATGTTCAGGGGAAACGCTTCACTCGTCCGCGCAAAACGAAGGAGTATTACCAGTGGGTGCAAGCTGGCGGTGTAATTGATTGTGATGTGACCCCCCCAAAGGAAATATTGTTAGAAACGTTAATGTTAGGGTTGCGTTTGGCAGAAGGTTTGAGTTTGGCGGCGTTGGTAGAGGCGTTTGGCGAAGAGAAGGTGGAAGAAATTTGTTGGTGTTTGCAAGAGTATTTTAAAAAAGGTTGGGTAGAAATTGCAGAGGGAAGGTTGCGTTTGATTGATCCCCAAGGGTTTTTGTTTTCTAATGTGGTGTTGGCAGAATTGTTTGAAAAGTTAGGCTGACGAACTGTTTATGCAAAAAAATAAAGTTAGAAAAGCTATAATTCCGGTAGCTGGTTTCGGTACTCGTTTATTTCCAGCTACTAAAGTTGTCAAAAAAGAACTTTTCCCAATTATCGATCGAGATGGTAGGGCAAAACCTGTAATTCTTGCAATTATTGAAGAGGCAATTAGTGCTGGAATTACAGAAATAGGGATTGTGGTGCAGCCAGATGACAAAGAAATATTTGCAGATTTCTTGAAAAACCCACCTAAAAAAGAACTTTTAGAGAAACTTTCACCACAAAATCAAGAATATAGCCGATATCTCGAAGATTTAGGTAGCAAAATTACCATTTTGTTACAAGAGGAACAATTAGGCTATGGTCATGCAGTATTTTGTGCCAAGGATTGGGTACAAAATGAGCCGTTTTTGCTCATGTTGGGCGACCACATTTATGCATCTGACATCGAAAAATCTTGTGCTAGTCAAGTTTTAGATGTTTACGAACAAGTTAATCAAAACGTTGTTGGTTTAACTACAATGCCAGCAGAAATTATTCATCAAGCTGGGTGTGTAACAGGAGTTTGGCAAGAGTTAAACTCGATTTTGTCAGTTACACAACTGTATGAAAAACCGACTATTGAGTATGCACAACAGCATTTACGTGTAGAAGGAATGTCAGAAAATAATTTTTTATGTATATTTGGCTTATATTTACTAACGCCGAAAATTTTTGACTTTCTCGCAGAACATATCAACCAAAATTTGCGAGAACGAGGGGAATTTCAGTTAACATCTTGTCTTGAACAATTGCGTCAGGAACAGGGAATGACAGGATATGTTGTTAAAGGCAAGTGTTTTGATACAGGTTTGCCAGATGCTTATCGGCAGACAATGATTGATTTTAGCAAAATATAGATTAATCTCAGTTCAATTCGTTTGAGGTAAGCAGAGGCATCTTGAAAATATAATGTTTAATTTGCTCCTGGCGATCGCCTCTTTTTTTGTGAAAGCAGTTTTCAGGTAGATGGGTTACAAAATGCAGGACTCTAAATCAGACACAAACCTTACAAAACTACCTCAAAACTAGCGGTAGTTAGAGTCGGAAAAGAAATAGCATCCAATTGTGCAAATTTACCCCCGGAATTAATCTCAGCAAAATCATCCGCCGAACCATTAGGGTTATAAAATAGACTACCATTTGCGCTATTATAAACGAGCGCGGCACTACTGCTTGCAGCTAAAGTATCGTTTGTCACTGTGGCAAAGTCTGCGGAATCTAATTGAGTCGGAAAGACCGAGTTACTTAGAACTGTAAAGGTAGATTTAGATAATTGGATCTTGTCTTGCTCAGGATTGAAGTTCCTAATAACATCAACTCCGAGTTCCCTAATATTAAACTTCGATCCTGTTGCAAATGCAAACTTATCTGCACCAGCGCCTCCTTCTAATAAGTCATCCCCACTATCTCCCTGTAGGTAATCGTTCCCTTGATTCCCCCTCAGAATATCTTTTCCACTACTGCCAAAAAGAATATCATCACCTCTGCCCCCCAGAAGGTTGTCGTCACCACTACCCCCATCTATTTTGTCTGCACCAGCTCCACCAAAAAGGCTGTCAGAACCTGCCCCCCCATCAATGTAATGATTACCAATAACCCCAGAGAGGGAAATACTGTCATCACCATCCCCAGCAAAAATAACTTTATCGCCAGCCGAAAAATCCGCTCTACTAAAGGTATCGTCTCCCTTGGTTGTAGTGACATCAGTACCGATCGCATTTCTAGCTCGAGCAACTGCCTCTTTTATGACATCAGCAAGATTTTCACTTGTAGAACCAAGAGTCAGTACGCTACCTCGACCAAGCTGGGTAACTAGTGTCTGGTAATTGGCTGCAACATTACTCGTAGTTAGAAAAATTGGAATAATGTTATTTGCTTCTAGCGCAGTTTTTACTTGTCCGACCTGTGGATAATCTTCAAAAGCATCAGCTATTCCATCTCCATTATTGGCAATAGTATCACTGGGAATAACTGCTGCGCGATCGCCGGCAACGTGATAAGTACCATCGGTGGCTATTAGAATAACACGAAATGAACCTACTCTGTAACCAAGACTGCCGCTATTTAAAGCTGCGAACAACAGTGCAAATAATTGTGATTCTGGCCCATCATTGCCACCAAAAGCTTGAAAGTTAAAGATTTTGTTTTTAATTGTTGTGACATTATTTGTCAAAGCGACTTCTGGTTGATATACATAGTCAGCGGAACCCCCAAAAGGCGCAAGTGGCTTATCCTTGAAAGAGGCAATACCAAATTTCAGGTCATCACCAAATATATTTGCTAACTTCGGGTTGGTTAAACGATTTACCGTTGCCGGAAGTATGGTTTTCAGCTGGACTAAATTCTCGTCAGATGACGATGTTAAGTCTTGCAGCAGAATAATATCAGATACTAAACTCACAGTTTTTCCCTCTGACTATTTTTATTGATGGGTTGTATTGGAAAGTGCCTGAATGCTGTTTCAGCTTGATATTAGCAGGGTTAATTGATTTAAGATAGTACTTAAATTGAAGAAAATATAATCTCTTTGAAAAAATATTTGCTGTGTTCTGACTCCTGCCTCTACCCTACTAAGGTTATAATCGCAGACTTAACCAGAGAGAATGTTACAAGATATAAGTTAAGCTAAAGTGCGTCAATGGGTGAGCAGTGAAGATAATGCTTTGGATTAGAGGATGAATCAGTATTTTGCAACGGTTGCTCGCGGATTAGAAACCCTTGCGGCTCAGGAGTTAGAGCAACTGGGTGCCCATTCCGTAGAGCCGGGGTTTTGCGGTGTAGCCTTTGAGGGCGATCGCACTTTACTTTATCGCGTCAACCTCTGGGCTAGGCTGCCGTTCCGCATCTTGGTAAATATTCATGAGTTTCCTTGTCTTGATGCCAAGGATCTCTATCGCGGTATCCAAACTATCGATTGGCAAAACTATCTGACGCCAGATATGACGCTGGCGGTGAATGTCACGGGCAAAAACGATCGCCTCAACCACAGCCACTTCACATCTCTCCAGGTGAAAAATGCGATCGTTGACCAACAAAAAGAAAATCTGGGCGAGCGTTCAAATGTAGAGCTTCACGACCCAGATGTGCGGGTTAATGTTCATATTGAACACGATAGTTGTACGGTTAAACTCGACAGTTCGGGAAATAGTCTGCACCGTAGAGGCTACCGCCCTGCGGTGGGAGCAGCTCCTCTGAAGGAATCTCTAGCTGCTGCTCTGATTCAACTTTCGGGTTGGCAACCAAACCAGATGTTCTACGATCCTCTGTGTGGATCTGGCACTTTACCTCTGGAAGCTTGCTTAAAGGCATTGAATATCGCACCAGGACTGTTTCGCGAATCCTTTGGATTTGAAAATTGGCTCGATTTTGACCTGCCCCTTTTAGAAAAACTCCTCCAAGAAGCTAAGGACAGCCAACTTGATAGCCTGAGCGAACCTATTTGGGGAAGCGATCGCGATGAAAATATAATCGAGCAAGCGATTAACAATGCTCAAAATTGCGGCGTTGATAACTATGTATGGTTTTCTCAAATGGAACTTGTTGATGTTGTCGCCCCCGCAGATAGTGGGATTTTATTCTGCAATCCACCTTATGGCGAACGACTGGGGCGAGATAGCGATTTAGGGGCATTTTACAAACTTTTGGGCGATGTGCTGAAACAACGCTTCAAAGGCTGGACTGCGTTTGTACTTAGTGGCAACAAGGAACTGTCTCAATCGATTGGACTAAAATCATCCCAGCGAATTGCGGTGTACAACGGAACGCTGCCTTGTCAGTTAATGAAATATGAGTTGTATTAAGAAAATTGCCGCTTTGTAGTATGTTTAAGGCGATCGCGCTCAACTACTTCTGCTGAGTAAAAAATACATTGCCTGAAAATTTTGTGACACCGGGGATGTGCTGTCTTATCGGAGTTTGTGAAAACCGCGACCTAAATCTGCTGTTGCATGGCATTGGCTATCTCGATAGATTCAATCTGAATCTGACTTTTCACGGGATGTGGAAAAGTCAGATGAAATAGTAGGGTGCGTTAACTAGGGTTGCAAAATGCGAGTGTCTTAGTTCAAGGTCTTAATAATCAACTTTTTCCAACACTCCAGAAATATTCGTACCAGAATCTGTTTCTAGAATCAAAACTTTTTTCCCATTATTAACAATTACACCAAAGTATTTAAATTTATTTTGAAAGGATAGAGTAACAGTGCAGTCACTATTTACCTGGTAAGTGCTAGTATCAGATAAATCTTGTGCAACCTTTCCACCAGTACTGGTAGCACCCTTAATCCCTTGTATGTTGCCATTTCCATCAAATCTGTCTAGAAAGAGCAAATTAAAAGGAGTGGCTCCAGGTTTTTGAAAACCAGAAACTTGAGATGCGTAGTCACCCTGTAACGTTCTGTTTGTGCAAGACAATTTTCGCGGTATGTCATGTGCTTTGACAGATGTTCCTGTACTTACAAAACCTAAAGCAAAGATAGTTGAAAAAACAGTCGCGACGAGCGCTCTATTTTTCAAGAACATATTTTTTGTCTCCTACTGTAAATTTTGGATAGTTTTCCCAAAGACTTAATTTTGATTATTTTTCAATGAAAAATAATTAGAAAAATTTTTTAAATTCTAAAGAACTTAATTTTGATTATTTTTTCACTGAAAAAATTACAAAATTATTAATTTTGTCAGAATTTAAGTCTTCGTATTTAATTACAATGAGCGTCAGAAAACTTTCTTCTAAATGATATACATACAGCAGAAATATATTTTGTGAATTTTTGATGAAGAATGGACCTAACCAAGGTTTGAAAGATTTAATCGAAGAAACCTCTAAATATCGCCAATAATCAAACTTGGTTCGCGAATAATTTACGCGAACCAACTCCCCTTTTGCACATCCGGTGAAAAGTCAGAATCTGAATTAGTGATATTTTTAATACTCTTTAAGAAATTTAAATTAAGTCAAACAAACTTGAAACTATCTGTAAGTCTATATTTTGGCAGTTAGAGTAACAACTTTTGAAACAAGTGGCAGTATAATCAATGACTGACAATCTGCAATTTATTTATCGTTAGAAGGCAAGGCTATTTATGTCAGACCAATTCACCTTTACCGTTACCAATAAAACTGAATTGGCAATTACAGAGTTGTGGGTATCTGTAGATGATAAAGAGTGGGCTTCATTTAACTTAGGTGAGTCAGGGATTCCAGCAGGTGAAACAGCAACAATTGCTTGGGCTGAATATACGAATGGTTCGCCCTGTGAATGGTACATCTCTGCTGTATTTGAAGATGAATCAGAAACGGAGTCAGCCCTATTTAACTTCTGTAAAGAACCAGATTTAACAATCAAATAAATTCTGCACTGCGATCGCGCTTGATACATGATTGCATATTGACTCCAGACATAAAAATAAAAGCCCTACCTCGAAAGTATCTAAGTGCAGCTTGATATTAGAATTAACATGTCCCTTTTAGAGAAGTTGCTCGAAGAAGTTAGGGACAGCCTGTGAAACGCCCTGACTGCGCCTATTTGGGGAAGCGATCGCTCTCAACTATAGCGGTTATCGCCTGGGTGCAGTACAGTTTTGACCTTACTTCCATTCCTCTCTCCTTTTAGGGGAGAGGCTTTGAATCTTACTCCCCAACGCTAGAAAGGAAGGGGCTGTTCTTGTTATCCCTCTTTTGTTACTTCAGGGAGAGAATAATTTATAACCCTTGCCCAGATAAGACTTTAATTGTAGAGCCTTGTTTGAAGGTTCTTATTAGCTTGCGATCGCTAATCTTTCCACTAAATCTAGGTTTGATCATTTAGCTCCAATTTTTATTTCCCCAGAGTGACAAAAGAGGGGTTATACCAATTTTAAAAAAGAATGCGACAGATACATACTCCCAAACCTTTGTTCTGTCTAGCTTCCCTAATTTTGAATTTTGAATTTTGAATTTTGAATTTTGAATTGGTATTAGGTCTGTATTCCATGCAATTGGGAACCCCTATATTTCTGTTAGATCGTAAAGACGCGATTTATCGCGTCTTACCTGTGATATTTTTAATACTCTTTAACAAATTTCAATTTAGTCAAAAATAGCTTGAAACTATTGTTGAGTCTATATTGTGGTAGTTTGCATGACAATGTTTTAAAAAAGTGACAGTATAATCGATGACTGACAAACTGCAATTTATTTATCGCTAAAAGGCAAGGCTATTTATGTCAGACCAATTCACGTTTACTGTTACCAATGATACCGAACAAGCAATTACAGAGTTGTGGGTATCTGTCGATGATGAAGAGTGGGCTTCATTTACCTTGAGTGACTCAGGGATTCCATCGGGTGAAACAGTAACAATTGCTTGGGCTGAATATACGAATGATTCGCCCTGTGAATGGTACATCTCTGCTGTATTTGAAGATGAATCAGAAACTGAGTCAGCCCTATTTAACTTCTGTGAAGAACCAGCTTTAACAATCGGATAAATTCTACACTGCGATCGCTACCGGAAAGGGCGTGTACGCCATCGCGCTTTATACATGATTGCATATTGACTCCAGACATAAAAATAAAAGCCCTACCTCAAAAGTATCTAGGTGGGGCTTGATATTAAAATTGACATGAGCCGCAAGCTTAGTTGGTGGTGCGTTCAAATCTAGCTGCTTGAGTAAACAAATAAAGCTGGCTTTGTCATTTGGCTTAATTTGTCGGGCTGAAACAGGTTTCATCCTTGCTTATCAGACAAAGCTGTTTCTGACCTAGATCGGTTTTGAATTTCACCTGATAAGTTTCGTTTTCCGCAGGCAAAGTTTTCGTGTAGTTATTCGCTCTGTCGCACGAAAAGTCACGAGTGAAAGTTGCTGGAGACCAGTTAATTGTCATCGTACTGCCGCTCAGACTGGCTTTTCCTTTTCGAGATTGGAAAATTTGCTGGTTGCAGCTGCCGTTCATTACGTTCATTATTCCTGTAAATTCGACCGTTCCGTTCGGCAAAAATTGATAAGTGAAACGCGAACCGTTCGATCCGATATATGTAGCATTCGTACTTATAGCACTGTTTCCGGTACGCGTCCAAACCCATTTTCCAACTAACGACGAAATCTCTCCAACGCTACCAGATGAATCATCAGTATCATTTGAAGCAGTTTCGCCCGCGTGAGCGCTATCGTAAACAGACAGCAAAAGTTTAGCTTCCGCATCATTCGGTAAATTTCGTAATTGCCCTACAAATTCTCCGTTAAATGCCTGCCGAATCCGGCTTTGTTCCTCTTCGGTCTTAGCAAGAGCTTGTGTATAATTGGAAATTAGATTGTCAATGCTTTTTCTAGTTCCATCTGGGTCTTTGCGAAACTCATTTAATTTTATTGACTGATATTCATTACGCTGCTCGCTAGTGAATTTTCCTGAAAAGACCCATTCGTAAAAAGCGATAACTTTGTCAATATCAGATTTGTTGAGAGATTCGTTTTGAGCCGTTACTAAAACTTTAGTTCCAGCAGCTTGGGCAGAAATCTTTGTAGTCGCTCCGTCCATCAAAACGATAGATAAAAATAAGATGGAAAAATATTTGAATTTGTTCATTATTACTATAATTCTGTTGCCATGAAATTAATGTTCCCTGTGAATGGGGAGTTTACATGCAAATTCACACCTGTAAATGTGTGAGGCATTAGTTAGATTGCGATGAAATTAATTGTAAACGTTTAGGGAGTACAAATAATAATAAAAACACCCAAGGCTAAATAATTCGTATTACGTTCGCAAGCTGCCAGAACTTATCAATAGTTAAATCAAGCTATTATAAATGCACTTAATGCATTGACTAAAAAAAATATTAGGGCTAGTACAATATAGAAGTCATTTCTGTACAAATCAGGAATATCTATACTCAGTAAGCCAATTAGTTGTAGAAGCAGGTATATGTCTATTTGCTGAATAAAGTTCGACTTAAATTAAGTTGTTAATTGTTGTAATAGTACCTGCAATACAACTTCATTTAGAAACTTCCTCTCAACTCAAAATCGGATGCTGAGACTGCGTAGTTTACTGTCGTCGGCATCGCATTCACTATTTCAGATTTTACTAATTGCAATTCTTCAAAATACTTAAAGCCACCGCCTCCGCTACCTTGATACCATCGATACCAGCCGAAAGGATTCCCCCGGCATATCCCGCGCCTTCACCAGCTGGATAAAGACCGACGGTATTTAAACTTTGATAATCCTCTTGGCGTTTAATCCGAATCGGTGATGATGTGCGGGTTTCCACCCCAGTCAACACGGCATCGTCCATTGCAAATCCTTTAATTTGTTTGTCAAAAGCGGGAAGGGCTTCACGAATGGCGGCGATCGCATAATCTGGTAAACTCTGACTCAAATCGCCCAAGTGTACCCCAGGTGTATAAGACGGTGTAACAGTGCCCAATGCTGTCGAAGGACGATGGTTGAGAAAGTCTCCCACCAACTGTCCTGGAGCTTCATAAGTCCCACCGCCCAATTCAAAAGCCCGTTCTTCCAAGCGTCGTTGGAAATCAATTCCTGCTAACGCATTTCCTGGATAATCTTCGGGAGTGATGCCCACAACGATCGCACTATTGGCATTGCGCTCATTGCGAGAGTATTGGCTCATCCCATTGGTGACGACTCGCCCCGGTTCTGATGTAGCTGCAACCACCAAGCCCCCCGGACACATACAAAAACTATAGACAGAACGACCATTTTGACAGTGGTGAACTAGTTTGTAATCGGCAGCACCCAAAAGCTTATGACCCGCCTGAGAACCGAAACGACATTGGTCGATGAGAGTCTGGGGGTGTTCGATCCGAAAGCCGATGGAAAAAGGTTTCGGCTCGATGTAAACCCCGCGTTCAAATAGCATTTGGAAGGTATTACGGGCGCTATGACCTACCGCCAGAACCACATAATCGCTGGCGATATATTCGCCACTGGCGAGGGTGACTCCCCGCACGTGTCCATTTTCGATGTTAATATCTTCCACTAGGCTTTGAAAGCGAATTTCGCCACCGAGGGATTCGATTTTGGCACGCATACTTTGGACGATTCCCACCAGTTTGAAGGTGCCGATGTGCGGTTTGTTGATATAGAGAATTTCTGGTGAGGCTCCGGCATTGACAAGTTCGGTTAGTACCTTGCGCCCATAGTGCTGAGGATCTTTGACTTGACTGTAGAGTTTGCCATCAGAAAATGTACCCGCACCACCTTCGCCAAACTGGGCATTGGATTCTGGGTTGAAATCTGATTTTTTCTTCCAAAAGCCAAAAGTATCAGCGGTGCGATCGCGGACTTGTTTGCCACGTTCTAAAACGATCGGACAAAAGCCCATTTGCGCCAGCATCAAACCCGCAAATAAGCCACAAGGCCCAGTACCAATCACGATGGGGCGAATCTTCAAATTGCTCGGTGCTTTTGCCACTGGGCGATAGCTCATGTCTGGAGTCACCATCACATGAGGATCTTTTTTCAGGCGTTTGAGTAGATGAGTTTCCTGAGTTGTTTCTACATCCAGTATATAAACAAGAGCGATCTCTCCTTTCTTACGGGCATCGTAGCTACGCTTGAAGATGGAATAGCCGATCAATTCTTCATCTGTAATTTGCAGCTTTTTGAGGATGGCAGTCTCGATCTCATCTTCAGGATGATCGAGCGGGAGCTTTACTTCTGTTAGGCGTAACATAGCGACGAGAAATTCATACTGTCTATTAAAATCTTAATCAAAATCATCGAATTTTAGATTTTAGATTTTAAATTTTGGATTGAAGATTCAAAATTTAAAAAGGTCTGAATGCGAATTTATGTTGAGCGGAGTCGAAACACAGCATCTCCAATAGTTGCCCTGAATTTATACTCGCTCCGCAATAAGCACGCTACGCAAAATAAAATCAGAAATATAGATATACTTTAATCTTTAGCCCAAAAATTAACATATTTTGGGCTATTTTTATCGGTTTTTTCTTAACATTCAACACTTTTGGTCTAATGGGTTTTATAATGCAAGCGTTACAGACCTCTTTTGAGCGCAATGACACGAGTGCAACTTGTTTATCCAAAAATTCCAGATAGCAAAAATTGTCCTTGGGAACGCTGCATAGCTTTTGAGAAATATGATGGTACAAATCTGCACTGGGTTTGGGAATTGGAACTTGGGTGGTATGCCTTTGGTACGCGTCGGGACCGGTTTGATTTAGATGATATGGAAATTGCACAATTTAACAAAGCGCATCCAGGTTTAGAAGAAGCTCCTGAGATTTTTAACAGAGACTTTGCTAATCCTTTACAAAGACTATTTCAAGAAAATTTAAATTATCACTATCCAGAAATTACCGTATTTACAGAGTTTTTTGGGACTAACTCCTTTGCAGGGATGCATCGAAAGGATGACCCGAAACAACTGATTCTCTTTGATGTGCAAACTGATAAATGTATTATTGCTCCCGAACAATTTCTCCGAGATTTTAGTTACCTAAACATTGCACAGGTTGTTTATCGCGGTAAGCTAACAGGTCAATTTATTGATGATATTCGAGAAGGTAAATATGGTGTATCAGAAGGTGTTATTTGTAAAGGAGGTGGGAGCGATAGTAATAACGTATGGATGGTGAAAATTAAAACATATGCTTATATGAAAAAATTACAGCAAGCTTTTAAGGATGATTGGAAGACATATTGGGAATAAAGCAAATTGCACTATCCATTTTCCCTATTCGTGCAACGGTGAATTTCTATTGCTTCCGTCCGTATGCATAAAACTTCTTCTTTCCCCCCTGCTTCTCTGCACCCAAGAGCCAAATAGGGTTTCGTCCTGTTGATACTGCGATCGCAAAACAACTACGGTAGCCCTATCTCTTCATACTCTTTTTTTGACGAAGGTATTGCTAAAATCCAAAATTATTTGACTTTTGACTTTTGACTTACCCAAAGGGGCTGACAGCCGCCTCTAACATTTGTATTGTCCCAAGTTCAGCATTTATTTCCACTTCTACACCAATTGGCAAGGTAAATTTATCTTTAATATGACCAATCATTGAACCGTACCAAGCAGGAATACCTAAAGGAAGTATGTGTTGTTGCAATACTTGCATTAATGTAAATGACGGTTCATCTCCAAGACTACATTTAGTACATTGCCCAAAGATAAAACCTGTAATTTGATTTAGTATCCCAGCAGTTTTTAACTGTGTCAGCATCCTATCTATCCGATAAACATCCTCGCCAACTTCTTCCACAAACAAAATGCTTTTGTTCCAAGTAGGTAGGTAAGGTGAACCTACCATCGCTGATAGGACTGATAAGTTTCCACCCACCAGTTTACCCCTCGCCTTTCCTGGTGCGATTATCTCCAGCCGCACTTCGCTAGGGTTGAGATTTTGCATAGTCACCGCTTCACCATTAAATAGGATGCGCTTGAAGTAATCCACAGTAAATTGATTCCAGGTAGACGTAGCAACTGGCCCATGAAAAGTAACCATTTGACTACGGGCATTAATTGCCAACAACAGGGTAGTAATATCGCTATACCCGATGATAATTTTCGGATGGGAACGGATCAGCGAGTAATTGAGTAAAGGTAAAATGCGATTGCAGCCCCAACCACCACGCATCGGAATAATTGCTTTTATGGTGCGATCGCTAAACATCAAATTTACATCCTGGGCGCGATCGCTGTCTTTACCCGCTAAATAGCCGTAACGATCTAAAATATGCTTCCCCAGCTTGACTTTTAACCCTAACTGTGAAATTAATTTCTGCGCGGCTTCAATGTCTTTAGCGTCAACGATACCCGCAGGCGAAATCAATCCTACGGTATCGCCAGGTTGTAGACGGGGCGGCTTGCGGACGGTGTTTAGAGATGGCTTACCTTGGGCGGTAAGTGTTGGTATTTGAGTAGCTAAGGTAGCCAGCCCACAGGTTGCAAGAAATTGCCGACGCTTGATATTCATAACTATTTTGTTGGGGATTAGGATTCTAAAAAGTTAGATCCCCGACAACTTTTAGGAAGTCGGGGATCTGGATACCGCAAATTTTCACAAATTAAATAGGATTGCGATATGTAAAATTAAACCTTTTGTACCATATCTGAAATCACAAATCCATTATTAGCGAATTTAGCATCAGTAGCAAATAAATCACCAATCACAGGCAAAAGACGATCGTATAATTGCATCGCCTGCAAACAACTATTAATACTAGAAACTGCCGAATTATATGCTGCAATATTTTCTTCAACAATATTCAACAAGCGGCGATTATTGGCAATTTTTTCTTCGGCTTCTTGTTCTAATATTTTCTCTAAATAAGCACGTGCCTGTGGGTATTGTTGCAAAATTTCATCTGCTTGCTGTTCTGCCATTGGCAATAACTGACTTTTCAGGGTTTGATTAATGGTTTGACGGAAAGATTTGCGAATAGTTTGGGAAACTTTTGGTTCAAAATCTAACTTCAATAACTGCCTAATAGCTGGTTCTGCTTCCACGATACTTTCAGCGTCATAACCTTGAGAAGTTTGTGATAAAGTTTGGCGAAATTGATATATAGAAAAAGTGCCTTCATCGTAAAATCTCGGACTTTCTCGCACAAAGCGATCGCACTCCACACTAGCTGCACTAAATAATGCTTGAGCAACTCCTTTTTCTAAAATTCTGATCTCTTGCTCAATACCACCATCATTATCTAATAAACGATACAGTTGGCGATAATATTCTGACTTACGAATCTTTTCAATCAACCGCTGGAAATAATTTGCAACTATTTGCTGAGAAGATTCAACCAAAATATCCTCTAATTGATTTGCTAAGTAATAAAATGCCTCTACTAAAATAGCAATTAAAGGTGCAGTAGCATTGCGAGGATGGCTGATGGTTGCACGTTGATAAGCAGAAGCTACCGAAAAAGTATCTAGCAATTCATCTAAGCGGCGAATCATTCGTGATTGCAATTGCTTAAAATCTGCTTCAAAAGCATCACAAGAATTATTAATTACATGGTTAACTTCTTCTTTGATATGCTCGCTAAATTCTCTCCCAATTTGCTGTAGTTGCTGATTGAGGTGTTGCAACTCTTGCGCCTTCATCGTCTCAATTTCTTGGGGCTGACTATCTAAATCGCGTTGGACACTCTGATAATGTTTTTTGAGCTTAATACAAACATCTTCCAAATCATCAGCAAGATTTTTAAATAATTGGGGACGCTTTTCTTCGGTAAGATAACGAGTAATAGCTGTGCGAAATTCTTCAGTTCCACTATCTTGAATTAGCTTTTCTACCAGTTCATTTCCCCACTCTCCCAGAATCCGCACATAATTTTGATTTGGAGTTTCATGGCCGTTAACAGAAACACGGAATTTACTGGAAGATAGCTTTCCGGAATTTACACAGTAGTTATTAAACGCATAGACAAATTGTGGTGTTTCTTCTTTACCATCTAAACCTTTAATACTTTCTGCAAAAACAGAATCTAAACCAAATCTATCTTGTGGACTTGCTTGTTTAATCTGACTGCCATAAAATCCTAATAACCCACTGGTTTTATAAACCTTCCTGGAATTGGCAAATTGTCCACTAATTAAATCGTCTAATCGTTGCCGTAGCTGAGTATTATACCAAGTTTCATCGATTCGGTTGAAGACATAGAAAACGCGATCGCGTACTCCCCCATTTTCCCGCATTAATTCTAAAAGTTCTGTTTCTTCTTTTGTCATATCACCCGCCGAAGCAGGTTTTAGCACACACACCACCGCCGACGTATCAGGATGTTGAATTTTGGCATAAGTTAGTTGTGCGTCTTTCTCTACTGGCGCATCTATACCCGGCGTGTCAATAATTACATTGCCATCTTGTAGCAAAGGATGATTGCAGTAATATTCTATTCGCTTCAATACCGCACTATTACTACCACGACGCGCATATCCAGCCGCTTCCTTGAGATTGGAAAAGTTAAATTGCTCCATTGAATATGTAGCATTAGTTACCGTACTAATGCGATCGCTATTTGCGATATATCCCTCTAGCAACAACATTAACGCCTTCGCCTGTTTTGCACGTTCTGATTGACTCTCACCACCTTCGTGCTGAATAATCGCTTCAGAACCTTGACGTAGCAAGTTAATTACCTCAGCTTGGTTGATATTAGCTACTGTTTTAAATCCTAGTTGCTGACACAAAGAAACTGCTTGTTCTCGAATCTCGACTTCACTTAAAAATGTCAAAACAACACGTTCTTTATCTACTTCTGCATACTCGATTTTGCATTCTGTACCTGTAGCGTGTCCCTCTGCACTGTAGAGTAATTCTCTTTCTAATAGTGCATTGATTAGCATTGATTTCCCAGCACTAAACGCACCCGCAAACACAATTTCAAACTTGGGAGAAATTACCTTACTTAAAGAAGTTTGTATAAATGTAATATCTTGGGAACGTAGCGTTGATTCTTGTTGCAATAGTTGTAATATAGATTCAACCTGCTCTTTCAAATTTTGGCACTGAAGCGGTAAATCTGACATATTCAGCATCCTGACAATATTTCTCTATATATTAGTAATCTTTATTGTCATCATGGTTCAGTAAAATTCCTGAGAAGTTGTATGCGGTTCAACTGCTGGATATTCAGGTTATCAACAATTAGAAATTATACCGAACTCACCTTAAATATGGTTACATTACAATACAGTATAGTTGAGCCTGACTTTGTGCAACGGATGCAGTATAACAAGCACTTTTATGACAACTAAATAATTGTATTGCTACAGCACATTAAAATACTAACTTTGCTAAAGCTGCCAAGTTTAAGCTATTTAAAATACTAGACTTAATTGGACGTTTTTCATCCCAAAATATTAGAGATGAATAAAAATCTTTAGCTAATGAAGAAGTTAAAAGCTGATATGATTCGTATGCACTTTTCTCATCAAAAAAGCTGAGGAAGTGATAATAGATGATATTTTTACCTCTTTTGAAGCACTAATATAGGTAGTTTCGGCGCATTGGCTGCAAATTTAGCGTGTTGTCCAACAGTCAAAACATTAAATTGACTGGATATCATTTCTAAACTTTTGTTCACTATTGCCAGCTTTTTGTAGGTAGGGACACTCATACCTGGAAAGAATGAGAGTTCTGGCACATCTTCTTGACTTACAAAGTCTGTAGGATGGAGTAGTAAAGAAGGCTGGACGCGTGTCACTTTACACAGCCATAGGGCAATTCGTAGGTAGAGTAACGCCACTTCCGAAGAAAATGTACTCAGAAACATTATGTAACTGAAGTGAATTGGCACTTTAAAAATTGGCATGGTAGTAACGGGAATCTCAGTCAGCTTATCTTTATCTAGTTTCCACTGGTAAGGTTTTAGAGGCTGCAAACCCTCTTTAAAACCGCCAAACAGTGCTTCCCGTTTTTTACGTTCTTCCTTGCTCAATTTACAAGTTATTAAATAATATGCTCGTGCTATGGGCCCCAAAAATGTAGGAAAAGTCGAAGCATCATATTCGTATCCCCGGCGTGCTAAGACTTTCAATACTGCTGGAGAAAAACTGTATCCTGGCCCCCGGAAGCCGATAGGATGTTGATGAGTGACACGCTTGATATGTTCTTCGGCGAGTGCCACCTCTTCTTCAATCTCATTCTCTGAATACAGATGTAGCCAAGGATCGTGATAGAATGAATGATTGCCAATTTCGTGGCCGGCGCTAGCGATCGCTTGTATTGCTTTGGTATTCTTTTCTAGCGCTGCATCTTGACCGACAATGAATACTGTGATTGTCAAATCCCATTGCTTGAGAATATCTAAGAAACGAGGTACTGCGATATCCAAGTAAGAAGGATAAGTCTGCCAACCCGGAGCGCCCTGATTTTTTAAATAAGACCAAATATTATCTAAATCTAAAGAAAGACTGGCTATTGGTTTGTTTCTTTTTTGCTTAATTTTCATTATGAGTTCAAGTATTTAGACAATTTTAAGGGTAAATTATTATATTGTTAAATTTGAATTATATATATACTTACATAAATAGTTTTTAGTAATTGCGTTAGATATATGAAGTTATTAATAATTTTGATCTTCAATTTTTGTCATCACTTCGATCAAAAGCAATTATCCGAAAACTTATCCACATCTTAGATGTTGATTTGCTGCCTCTGGGTTAAACACATGGCAATTCCCTTTTCGTAGTAAGCTGCCTCATTAATAAAAATTGGCCAAACAGTAGATGCACCTTCATAAACAATTGTTTTATTGTCAAAAGTTATAAAAATTGGATCTCCTGGGTTCAAGGCTTGATAATCCTTATCTTGAAGCTCTGGATGAATCATTCCAAAGATTGTACCATCCAGTTTTTTTGGGTAGTCTACAACTGATAAATGGTCATAGAGAATCAAGGTTTCATTATTTGATGAAATTTTACCCTGGTTAAACTGTTCTAGGTAGTCCAGAAGGGCGCGAACAAGTTCCTCTGTTTGTTGGAACAGTGTTGCTTTTAAAACTCCTTGGGCAATTGGGCCAACCTCGAATGCAAAGCCTAATTCGCACAGAGAATTTACAAATGGGTTTTCTGCAATTGATTTAAAAGAACAGCGATAAACCTTAACTAAAGGATTAATTTGGCTCAGATAAGCAGCCAATTTTAAATTTAAAGGATGACTGTTATCAAGAATAATTGTCAGACCCATATTAGCTGTACTGCTGTGCAAGTCTAAAATGAAATCTGCTTGTTTATCCTTATTTGATACTAAGGTATCTTGAATTAATTTAGCTTGCAAATCTTCGTAACTATTTAGAGTCGGATTTTGTAAATCTTGCTTGAGAAAACAGCGATTTAAATCTTTCTCAACATATCGTCTCCCGGCGGCAAAAGCATTGGGATTTGCCAACAGAGTGACTGTCTCAAAACTCGGTCTAGTAATTAAATCGGGAAACTGAGCAAATTTCTGGATTAGGTAGGCTCCTGTAAACTCATTGCCATGAGTTCCACCGACAATTGCAACTCGATTAATCTGGTTCATGAAGCATTTACCTTGCCTATGCGATCGCGATCGTGTGGTTGATTAAGATAAGACATATCAGGGCCATTGGGGATAATTCCGCCGGGATTGAGTGGGAATAGGTTTCCGTAGTAGTCCCGCTTCACAGTTTCTACATCGCAAGTGTCAGCTACACCCGGAAGCTGATACAAATCGCGCAGATAAGCTCCGAGATTTTGATAGTCTCGAATTCGCTGCCGATTGCATTTAAACAGCCCATAGTAGGCACTATCAAACCGAAATAATGTCGTGAATAAACGCACATCTGCAAGTGTCAGATGTTCACCGCAGAGATAGCGATTATTCTGCAATGCAATCTCAATCTCATCGAGAGTTGCGAACAGTTCATTACAGGCTTGATTGTATGCTTCTTGACTTTGGGCAAAGCCACAGCGATACACACCGTTATTTACTGTGTGATAAATCTTTTCATTCCACCAGTCAATTTTCTCTTTAAGTTCTTCTGGGTAAAGATTTAGCGTCGGATTGTTGGCAAATTCGTTAAACTCAGAGTTCAGCATGACGATGATCTCTGAACTTTCATTATTGACGATGGTTTTTGTTTGGTTATCCCATAGTACTGGTACTGTAGAGCGTCCACTGTAGCCCGGTTCTGCTTTTTGATAAAATTCAGCCAGTGTGCGACAACCTTCTTCTTCATCGTTAAATATCCAACCGCCTTCAATGGGCGAAGGAGAGACGATACATACTGATATTACCGCTTCGAGTTTTTTGAGCGATCGCACAACCAAAGTTCGATGCGCCCAAGGACAGCCCAGCCCAACATAGAGTTTGTAGCGCCCCGTTGCTGGTGGGTGTGGATTCCCTGATTCTGTACCGATAAACTTGCGAAACTGGCTATTAGGACGAATATATGCTCCCGACTGATTGCGAGGAGCAAGATTTGACATCATTATCTGCCACATAGTCGTCCAAACAAACTTTCCTAGCCAGATAATCAGCTTGGGAGGAAGCGACTTGCCTTTCTTCTTGGGGAGCTTTTTCTCGTCATCCATTGGAGTTGAGTTAGTCATGGCGACAATTTTGCTTTGGGAGCGATCAACGTACCTTCAGATTTCTTACTTTACTTTACTATGCTTTGCCTTAACTATTGGATCGATAACACAATATTGTGGACATTGATATCGCATTTATGAGAATTTATCAGCTAGCGATCGCTTATTTTTAAGAATAGTTTATTTAGTTTCAGAATCTCTATCCATTTTGTAAGCCTGTAATAAATATTCTCCATTGAAGTGAATGAGATGAGTAGAATCTTCCGCAACCCAAACATCGGTTTCCCAAGCAATTTCAGCCAAATACTCTACCATCGCTTTCCGGCTTAAAAAACTTGTTACCATTACAAGGGGAATTTTTATATCGGCAAAAATAACTTCAAGTTCTTTCTTACGTTTAGGGTTAATTGGCCCATGAGAAGTTACAGCTTCAATTAAAACTAACCAATCATTTTTTAGATAATGGATAATTACATCAGGCATTTTACCGTGAGAATCGATAGTAATGCCTAAATCTCTCAATGCCCTTTCATTAAAATAAGCGAATTTTTCATCTGTATCACCAATATAAATCAGTTTTCCTCCAGGTGTAAAACATTCTGCAAACTCCTTAATAATTTTTTCGATTAGAATATTTTGTCCACCTGGCGATAGAGTTTTCACCTCTCCCTCAATCACTATCGGAATACGTGATAGTTCCCGCTCCTGAGCGTATCGTTTTTTCAAAGTTTCAACTGAAGCAAGGTAAGTATAAATGCTCTTTTTCCATTCATTAGTTCCATAAGTACGTAAGAGTTCAAGGGTACTTTCTTCAATTTGATACACAGTTTTCGGACTGTTAATAGGACGTTCAGGTGCATCTGGATTTACAATTATCAAAGCCGCATCTAAGAATTGATGGACTGTTTGGCGGCGAACAGTTTCCCGTGTATTAGGTTTATATGTTTTGCCATAGTGCAGTGCCATAAATTCCATCATTGGCGTAATTCCCATTAGGGGAGATGCAGCTGTTTTCCAAGTATCTGTTGGCTTTAAGTTAAGTAGAGCCAGCAGAGTTAAAGCTGAACGCTCATTAAGTTGTGCCCGTGGAAGTCCAAGTTCAATTAAAATTTGTAGTGCTTCATTAATACGGGTTTTAATTATTAAGGGGTTGTTTTCAGACTGATTACTCATACTCAGTAACTCTTCTTGCAGAAGTTCATCGATTTCTTTCTGTGATGGAAAATACTCAGTAATATATAGCCCTACGGTCATTAGTTGTGCTATTGTCGGATATTTTAAATTTCGTAAATCGGTTGCATTAACCTGAGTATGTCCATTAAACAACCGAAAAAATGCGTCAACCAGGCTAGAGTTAAGATAAGCAGCAAGACCACGTGCTAGGGTAAGATTAAGTCCTCTTCCGTTCTTGTGAAAGTAATTCAGGTGGTTTTCAAAACCTACCCAAGAACAATTAATTTTGTTGGCATCATACACAACAGCAACAACTCGTTTTTTTTCTTCTTTGGAGGAGAATCGTTTAGTCAAAACGTAATGTTCATTTGGTACTAAAAGAGGAAGAGTTGCTTCTGCATAGACCAAAGCTTGGTGTTTTTTAGTTACTTTGGGATACTCAACATATCCGGCTGAAAAATTCAATGGATAAATCAAAGGAACAGTGTCTTCATTTGGCATTAAACACAGATATTCTTTAGTACGAAAATCTACAACTCGTCCCGTTGATACTGTTAATTCTAAGTCTTGTAATGTGCAAGTAAAGTTAGCCATTTTTTGAATGACCTGCTGACTTACCGTATCGGGGATAATGTGGATAAATTGTTGCGAGTCGTTGGGCAGAACTATCTCTGTATAAGCTAAGGAATTTGACAGCATAAAATCATCATCAGCATTTGAACTTGTACTGATGGTTACATTGTCAAATTTTGGTTTTTGTTTGATAGCATTAATAATAATTGTTTCCTGTAAAACTTCATCATGACTAAAAGCTTCCTGTCTGGATTCAAAAAGATGTATCTGGTTTAAAGCCATG
This sequence comes from Nostoc sp. DedSLP03, assembly GCF_034530815.1. Lineage (NCBI taxonomy): Bacteria > Bacillati > Cyanobacteriota > Cyanophyceae > Nostocales > Nostocaceae > Nostoc > Nostoc sp. DedSLP03. The sequence goes on along the minus strand of NZ_JAVRCK010000023.1, from coordinate 61,811 downwards.
ATTTCCAAAAACATTTTGCGGAAATTCCTAAAATATGGCCCATTACAGAAACTACGCGGCGAGATAGCTACAAGCTCTCCTCTTGATTCAAGAAGCTGAACCGTAGCAGCGATAAAACCTGTATATAAATTGCTGGTTTCTAATCCTATAGAACGTAACAAATCACGAACTTTGGAATGAGCGTTAATTTTTAAATATGGGGGATTGAGAATAGCGTGAGTAAACCTGCAATTATCAGGATTATCGAACAAACTAGGGCAAAGAAGTCTGACTGCATCCTCAATAAAATCCATATTTCGGATCTCATAGTTTAAAGAGATGCCAGCTATTTGACATTCTCTAGCACACAATTTCAATGTCTGATGTAAATACCCAATCAGAAAAGGATCGATTTCATAGGCAACAATATCTAAATTGACTGGGCGTTTTTGGCTGTGACAAAGTTTAGCCACAAAGGCTGCAAGTAATGAGCCAACTCCTGCTCCAGCATCAAGTAGAGATATTTGAGGAAGATCGAGTTTGCCAAACATCCCAACCATTAATTCTGCGACTGGAGCAGGTGTCAAAAATTGACCTAGTTTTCCTTTTTGCTTTTGCTCCTGTTTCAAGCTTGCAGCAATCCTCAGAATATCTACTTCACCAAGTAAGTTTCTGGCAGAACATTTTGACAAGCTTTTGAATTCCAACGGCTTGTAATGATTTTCTTTAGACTCTCTATTGCTTGATTGGAAGATCACGGCTCATTTTCACAGAATAAAAACCAACTTTATCAGGTTTTGAATTTACGCCATGATATTTTAGGGAGAAACTGATGCAAGAAGCGTCCCTTTATCTAGAAATTATTTTAATATGCTTCATAAAGTCTTCGTTACTCGTCGCCTACCCATCGAATTAGAGCAACTGCGATCGCTCGCCATTGTCGAAGTTTGGCCAGAACGCCAACCCCCTCCCTACGAAATTTTACTAGAAAAAGTCAAGGAAATAGATGGATTGCTATGTCTGCTGACTGACCAAATCGATCGCCAAGTCATCGAGTCTGGGAAACTCAAAGTTATCAGTCAAATGGCTGTGGGTTACGATAACATTGACATTGCCGCCGCTACGGCACGAAAAATTCCCGTCGGTAATACTCCTGGAGTGTTAACTGATGCTACCGCAGATTTTGCCTGGGCTTTGTTAATGGCAGCTGCACGGCGCGTAGTGGAGGCAGATCGATTTACTCGTACAGGATTGTGGCAGACTTGGGAACCAGATTTGTTATTAGGGCCAAATGTTACGGGTGCAATCTTGGGGATTGTTGGTTTTGGGCGGATTGGACAAGCAGTTGCTCGTCGTGCTAAAGGGTTTGAAATGCAGATTTTGTATACGAGTAGGCAACGATGCAGCCGAGAATTAGAACAATCTCTAGGTGTGGAGTTTGCTACCTTAGAACACTTACTGCAAGAGTCGAATTTCGTGACTCTGCATACACCATCGGCTGATGATACTTATCATTTAATTAGCGATCGCCAATTTGAATTAATGAAGCGATCGGCTATTTTGATTAACACGGCGCGGGGAACCATTGTAGATCCAGATTCTCTGTATCGCGCCCTTGCAAGCGGTCAAATCGCTGCTGCGGCTATTGATGTCACTGAACCAGAACCGATTCCCAGCGATAGCCTGTTGTTAACCTTAGATAATATCATTATTGCACCGCACATTGGCAGCGCCAGCCGTCAAACGCGCTCAAAAATGGCTTCAATGGCGATCGCTAATTTAATTGCAGGATTAAGGGGCGATCGCTTGGCTAATTGTGTCAACCCTGAAATTTATAATTCACGCCTAATGTGAATTACGCCTGATGTGAATTATGAACGCCCTCAATCTAGTACCGCAAGGCGGAAGTTAAAAGGGACGCATAACTATGCGTCCCTAAAGCAACGTGAGGTCTGTCGAACTCACGTTAAAGCAAATTGCGTAAACCTTTAGAAGGTGAAAGTTGTTCTCAGCGTACCGATAATTGCATCATCGTTGTTGCTGTTTTGACCAGGAGAGGTCAACCAGATTACGCCAGGGGTGATTGAGATATTATCTGACACGCGATACTTGTAAAAGCCTTCAAAATGATAAGGTATATCATTACCAGTACCAGCAAAAACTCCGCCTCGGTTACGGGCATAAGGTTCTGCACCAGCAAAAATCCCTAAAACGTTACCCTTTTTACCGAGATCGGGTAATGCTACCCCAAGACCGTAACTCCAAGCTTGATAATCATCACCAGCACCAAAGCCTGTGATATCGTGGTAAGAAACGAAGCCACTGACTGACAGTTTGTCGCTGGGTCTGAAGGCTGCTTCTATACCGTAAGAGTTACTGGAAGATCCGTTTAAGGTACTTAGAGTATTAGCTTGATTAGTACCTACAACGCGGATAGTACTACCCAAACCACCACCTAGATCGAATAAATTACCACTTCCAGCACCATGATAACCGTGAACGTAGGTAGCAGCTATAGATAAGCGATCGCCAACACTAAAGTTCAACTGTCCCAAGGCTGCATAGTTCCCCTCTAATAAACCTTGATTTGCCACGGAATTAGCAGCATTTGATGCCAAATAGCCGATAGTCAGCGAACTTGGTTTGAAAAAGCTGCCACCCTTACCAAACGGTAAAGTCAGTGCCGCACCAGCACCACCACCAATGCGATAAATCGGACTTTCAGAAGCAAAGGTAGACAAAGCACCATTACCGCCATCATAGTCCTCAAAGTAAGGGTTATTAGTGGCAACATAATCGCTATGAATACCTCCGGTGCCCGCAAAGTAGACTTGGGCTGGACCTATTGGTACGTAATACGCCAGCCAGTCGATAATCACACTGTTGTTACCAGTGGCGCCGATTTGAAAAGTTTGTATACCTTCAGAAGTATTGATCCCAACACCATCATTTCCTACTTGTGTAAAGGATAGTGCATTACCGGCTGCAAGACGGGTGTGTAAAACGTCTTTACCCGTGAAGCTGGTTTGCAAGTCTAAACGTACCCGATCTTGGAAGACAGTATTGTTTGCATCGCCAGTGTTATTGCCAAAAATATCACTAACAGCAAAAATAGCTTCACCCACCAATTTTGTGGTAGTAGAAAACTGATTAGCTTCAAGTTCCGCAGTCCGTGCTTCTAGAGAATCTACTCGACCACGCAGAGTTGCCAGTTCTGCTGAGAATTCCTCCTGCAAACGCTGGAGAGTCGCCAAATCCTGTTTTGTCACCAAGTCAGCAGTTGCTGTGGCAATCAGTTCATTAACTCGATCTAAACAAGCATTCAAACCTGCGGCAAACTCATAACGAGTCAGTGCCCGATTGCCTCGGTAAGTAGAATTTGGGTATCCAGCAATACAACCGTAGCGTTCAACCAAGGATTGCAAAGCTTGGAATGCCCAATCAGTCGGCTGTACATCAGAAAATTGAGAAACTGATGTGACTTGAGACAATGAATTCTGGTTCTTGCCTTCGTTGCTGTAGCGATTAACCTCATCTAAAACCTTATTTTCATCAGCCTTTTGGGCGACCAACTGCTGATTAACTTTTGGTTGCTCTGTTTGAATGAATATTGAAGCATTAGAAGTTATTGGTGCTTCTGTCTGAGCAGCTTTTAACTTTATATCTTCAAAAGAGCTTGCTCCTTCAGCAGCTATAGCTCTTGCGGAAACCAACACCGTCACTCCCAAAACTACTGGACTTAGTACCAGAGTTTTCCACAATAAATCAGACATTTTTATTTTCCTTTCCCAAAAATAACCTAAATCAGTTGGTTTAAGAAAAAGAGAACAAGTAATTATTCTACTTGTTAGAAATCTTATCAGATTGCTGTTACCTAAGCCATATCTAAGAAAGTTTTATCACATGAAGAATCGTAAAGTCTTGCAGGTGTATGTTTACTAAAGGTCGCGATTATAAGGTATTTTTGCGCGTTTTTGCGCTATTTATGAACTTTATTTTCTTGTTTTTAACCTTGATTTGCGGTAGATAGTTTTTATCTTTAAATTTATTGCTGAATCAAGAAAGTGCATTTATTTATTGGGTTTCAAATTAGGAATTAAGAATTATTAATTATGAAGATTTTTGACCCTACAACCTGTGGAATATCGGTTTCAAGTCGAGGTAAATAGTACGTAAAGCACTGCAATGAAGCGAGAAGGCAGTGATTTATTATTTATCTAAACTGTTCGATTTGATTCATCACTGATTACTTATATATCCTACTCAAAACACATTTTTATTTTTTTTTAGTTACCTGATTTAAGCAGTTAATTTTTCATAATTATCGGCGATTGTTTCTAATCCCAGAATGTCATAATTCTTTGACTCAGAGGTTCCATACATCGTCATAACCATAGCGTCGATTAAGGCTTTGGCTTTCAGCAGCGTTTCCTGAAATTCCATCTCCGGTTCAGAAAGGGCTACAATTCCGCCACCTATACCAATGGAAGTTTGATTGGGAGTCAAAACAGCAGTCCGAATCACAATATTCAAATCGGCTGAACCATTCAAACCCAAAAAGCCGATCGCACCTGAATAGATTCCTCGCGCCTCTTGTTCTAGGCGATCGATAATTTGCATGGTGCGGATTTTGGGCGCACCAGTCATCGATCCTCCGGGAAATGCAGTTCGCACGCAATCCACCGCTTGTAAATCTGAACGTAATCGCCCGCGTACTGTTGTTACCAACTGATGTACTGTTGAGTATGTTTCCACATCCATTAATTTTGGTACGTGGATGCTACCAACTTCACAAACTCGTCCCAAATCATTGCGTAACAGATCGACAATCATCAGATTTTCAGCTTGGTCTTTTTCGCTGTTGCGTAGCTTCTCACGGAGGACAAAATCGGCTTCGGGAGTTTCTCCTCGTGGTAGGGTTCCCTTGATCGGTTTAGTTTCTACCCAACCTTGGCGATCGATCCGTAAAAATCTTTCTGGAGATGAGCAGGCGATAGCAATTTCACCAAAGCGTAAAAATGCCGAATAAGGAGCCGGATTGATTTTACGTAATGTGCGATAGAACGTCAATGGATCGGGGGTTGCATCGGTGTGCAGCTGATTAGTCAGGCAAACTTGATAAGTTTCCCCTTCGTGAATTTCGTCTAAGCATTGCTGAATATCTTGAATGTAATTTTGGTAAGTGCGACTCAAACGGAACTTAACTGGCTGATAAGTTTCTTGGGGTACAAGAGAAAAAAGAGGATCTAGAGTTTCGAGTTGTTGTTGAATAGTATCAAACCAAGTTTCTACCTGCTCTGTTTGTCCTTTTTTGATTAATTGCAGCAAATAAATACACTGTTCTTGATGATCGATCGCAATCATGCGATCGGCAAGTAAGAAAATTGCATCAGGTAATGGTGAAGAATGTACCAATGACGACGATCCACACTCCGCCTTAAGTTCATAGCCAAAATAGCCCACAAATCCACAGTTAAAATCAAAAGGTAAATCATCAGCTTGGCAACTTCGGCAGTCTATTTCTCGCTTCAAATACTCAAAAATACTTTCGGTGTGACGAGTTACGGTATCTGACTGGGTGACGATGATTTCTTGCGTTTCGGTATTATATCGTACCAATAGACTGTTAACCCCGCTTCCATCACCCATAAATGAAAAGCGAGATAGACCAAATTCCACACGGCTGCTATCTAACCAAAAAGCATTGGGGGCATTCTCAAACAACTGCACAAATATTTGTTCTGTATTTGGGCAGATATCTAACTTGCGCGTATACAATTCAAATTTTTCTTTCTGTTCTTCTCTACGAGACGCTGCGCGAAGGCAGGGTTTATCTACAGTAGGAGTAACAGATCCATATCGAATCCGATACTGTTTTTCTGGACTTATTGACGATTTCTCTGTAAATTGCTGCGTAATATCTCGAAAGTTTTCTAATAATCTTTGCCCATATTCTGTACAGATAGACTCTGGGTGAAACTGCACGCCCCAAAAAGGTAAATGCCGATGACGCAATCCCATCACCAATCCTTCTTCAGTCCAAGCAGTTTTTTCTAAACACTCAGGTAGTTCATCAGCAACTAATAATGAATGATAACGCACCACAGAAAACTGATTAGGAATACCTTGAAATAATTCTGAATTATTATGATAAATTTTACTGAGTCTGCCGTGTCGAACTTCCGGTGCATGAATTACTCTGCCACCATATAGATAGCCAAGTCCTTGATGTCCCAGACAAACTCCCAACAAAGGTACATCCACATTCTCAATTATTTGCCGACAGACTCCAAAATCTTCCGATCTCTCTGGACGACCGGGGCCAGGTGAAATTACAATGTTGTCAAAAGCAATCTCTTTCAATTCATCCCAGTTAAGGCGATCGTTATAAATTACTAGAGGTAGTTCCCCATTTATCTCGGCAATCATCTGGTAAAGATTAAATGTATAAGAGTCATAATTATCAATAATTAGCGTTTGCATACATAGTTACTTAACTAGCACATATAGCAATCCTAAATCATTCGTGAAAAATTAGATCCCCGACTTCTTCAAGAAGCCGGGGATCTGGCTTAAGTTCTATAGGCACATCTTCAAAAAGAAAGGGTTTCAGAAAACTTTACTGGATGAATTATGGCTTGTTTGCCAAAGGTCACATTTATACAAGAATTGCGCTCGATTTTGTGCCATTTCTAGACTTTACCTTCTTGTTTTTAACCCTGATTTGTGGTAGGTCTTTTTTGTCTTTGTAAAAGTAACAGATTTCTACTAGAGTTGGCCATATTTCTAGAGAACCGTGAAATTGGCTAATGACATCATCGATAATTCTAGAAACATTTTGCTGAAAAAAGTCTGGTTCAAATCCATAGAATACTCTCGATAAATTCTCAGCAAATAATTGAAGTGACTGCTTGCGTTCTTCATTCTGAGTAGAGATTGAGGCTTTGACTACCTGCCTGTGAATAGTAGAGATTTTTTCCAGGATTTCCTCAGAATCTTGTAAAGTGACTTCGCCTGAGTAATCAAACTTGATTCCCAAATCGTCAAGATGATAAACACTGTTTTTAATCTTCTTTTTCAGCAAGCTACATATCTCCTCATTAAATAGTTCGCTAACGAGAGGATTACGCATATAGTTATTTCTAATATGGTTTTGGACAGCATCAACGTGTGCAGCTGCAATACCTTCTTGCTGTATCCAAATTCTATAGATATAATCCTCAAATCTAAGCCGAGTTGGAAAAAAGGGTGGTAAACCTAGCTGATTATCATATCCAGCGACTCCACAATCCATTCTCCAATTTTTGTTAGTAATAACGGGTCGAAAATTGGTAAGAATATAAAAGTCATTTAGGTCATTAGGACTAATTTGATTCTCATCATTGAGATACATGTGAACAAAATCAAGGGTATCAATATCATTTGTTCCTGTGCGAAAAGTTTGGGCAATCTTGACGATCGCATTATTCAAGACTCTCCCCTGTTGTAATAAAAGGCTGTTTTCTCGAAAGTAACCTTTAGTTGTATTGGTTTCTAAATCCATTGCTGTATCAAGTACCAATTCTCCAGCCTCAAAGTTTTCTGGTACATGACTGACTTTTTGACCTAAAACATCACCAAAAGCCGTGAGTAAGTCAAAAGATTTATGGACGTAGCCACCTTGTTGATTAGATTTAATTAATTTTCCTCGACAGATTTCATCACCAGATAAAGATTCTGGGCTAGTTTCAATTAATGCATCTGGACGCATATCGTCATCTGCACTAACCATTAAATGTCCAAGAGTATACATGAGTGTGAAGTTACGATTTCCGCCATAACTAGGTCGGAATAAGTTTTTGACTAGTGATTCTAGCTTGCGATCGCGCAGTCTTTCGTTTAAAAATGTAATAAATTGCTCTTTCTGTTGTGGCCCAACATAAAACACGTCATTGACTGTCTTAGTCTGCTCTAAAAGTGGATAATATTTCTCGTGGTTGGCAATGCTGGAATCGTCAAAAACGATAATTTTTAAAGCATGACCATTTGCCCAGAAATTCTCATCATACTTTTCGATAGTTTGTGCTACATCTCTCAATCGATGAGTCGGAATAACAAATACTGTTTCTTTTTGTTTTATAAAATTTATTCTGATTTATCAAATGAAGTTTCCAAATTCAAAATTTGTTTTAAGGTTCTCAATTTAACAATCACTGCATCAATTTTATAGATCGCTGCTAGCAATTTCTAGCTTATTCTTACTATCCTCCAACTATTTCCAGAGTGCTTCTATTTGACCAAAGGCGATTTCTGGAGATAGTTTTCCAGCCGTTTCTAAATTAACAATGTAGTTAACTTTTTGAGTAAATTCTTGGAGGTTAGCATTAAATACTAGGTTGTTTGGCTGAAATTTACCGTGGTAGCGATCGCGAGGATAGAGAAAGCGATTTTTATCTTCATAATTAGGCTCTACCATTAATTTACTCCTGATAAAAAATCTGATTGGCTATTAGCTGATTGATTGCAGCGACCTGAGATAAGCCCATTTGGCAATACTGTTTCACAAAGAGTCACAGAATTATGCTCCTGGATATCGTTGTTTTTTGAAGCTTTGATGAGATTTGCGTAGCTAAGATTGGCATTTCTCAAATCACTTCCTTCTATATTGGATGCTGACAAATTCGCCTTTTGTAAATCAGCATCAGTTAGCAATGTATTCTTGAGTATGGCTCCAGTTAGATCGGCTCCTTGTAAATTTGCTTCCCGAATATCTGCCCACTGCAAATTTGCATAGCGGAGATTAGCATTTTTGAGGTTAGCGCCTTGAAGATTTGCCGATCGCAAGTCAATTCTTTCTAATTTTGCTCCTGACAAATTCATTCCTGATAAATTACAGCCAAAACATTTTCTTGTTTCTTGCAGCTGTTGAATCAGATGCTCTCGAAGCAAATTATTACTTTGAGAAACAAAAGAAGGAGTCAGAACAAACGCCGTCGGAATTAGGAGTCGGAAAAAGAGATTCATAAATACAAACTCAAGTCTAAAAGTGAGGAATTAAAGTTTATCTTCCTATGGCAACCTATTTAGGGCTGTAGTCAGAACAATTGAGTGCTTGTTTCGTTAGAGCAGTGGTAGGATGTACTGCACACTTGAGAAAATAGTTATTGTTAAAAAATTGGCATTTTTTACAGGTATGTTGTTCTAAATGTTTAATGCTTACTATTTCGTCTTTATCTTGTGCCGCATTTTCTGGGGGATCTTCTAATGCTTTGCAGACAGATGAAACTAGAAAAACAACAATTGCCCAAACAATCATGAAAGAAATGTGAGCCAAAAACACTGCTACAAAAGGAATGTCTCCGTTATGTGGTTTGGTGTCACTATATGTTGCTTTAGACAGGTTAGCTTCAATCAGGGTAGACTGATGAACACTTTTTTGAGCGGATACATAAAGTCGGAAAAGCTCCAAAGTATGCATATTAAAAACCTTTAGCTAGTCGAACTCAGATCCAATAAAGTTAAAGAAGCAAGAGGCAAAAATATATCTTCTTACTCTTGCTGCAAGCTCGAACTGCCTTCTGCCTTTATTCGAGAAATATTCATCTGTCTAATAATATGTGGAATTGAAACTACTTGATAATTCTGGGTAATTTGAATTAACAGATTGACTTTCTCTTAACCGAGCTTCCAATAAGCAACTGTTGAGAGAATAGTAAACAGAATGAATTTTTTTAAGAGTTACTTTCAGAGCAGGAACCATCATAGGATGAGTTGCTATTGCTAAAATGTAATCTCCGGCGAAAATACTAGGATTATCTGTTGCTGAAATGACTTGAGTTTCTCTTAAAATTCCTAGAAAAACGCATTTATTCGGTAACTTAATATCACTTAAATGGATGCCACAGTAAACGCTATTATCTTCGATAAAAACACCAAACAGGGTTGGTTCTAAAGCTTTTTTGTTTTTCAGCATAAAATCTTTTTTAACTCTAATAGTATTGTCCAATACTTTACGAGTAAAATCTGCTGTTGCAAAGATATATTTTGAAGATATATAAACTGTATTAATTAAATAGAGTATGCGTTTATTAATTAGTTAAACAGGTATATATTTAGAGATATAGATTTTATTTATCCTCATAAAAAAAGATTCTCGATTTATTTAATAAATCGAGAATCTAAGATTTTCAATTCTAAGTAATCATTAAAGATTACTATAGATAACTATTCCGAATAGGAGACATATTCACTATTTATCAAGCCTTTATCCCTTAATTTTATCTAGAGCTAAATTCAGCTTCAACACATTAACTCCAGGTTCGCCAAAGATGCCGAGAAAGCGGCCGTCGGTGTTTTGGGAAATTAAAGTTTCGAGTTGGTTCGGTTGAACTCCTCGCGCCTTGGCTACTCGTGCAACTTGCGCGATCGCAGCTTCCGGGGTAATATGCGGGTCAAGGCTGGAACCAGAGGTGTAAACTAAATCGCCAGTCGGCTGCACACCTGCTTTTTTCAAACGATTGAAGTCACCTTCAACTTTTTTGCTGGGATCTGGGTCATCTTTACCTTTAATGCGTTCCATTAATGCGGGATTACTGGGAGCCAAGTTACTAGCGCCAGAAACCCCAGTTCTCAAAACTCCCGCATCGTCTTTTTTCGGATCGGCTGTGCTGTAGCTGGTGGTACTGGGACGGCTGTTAAAATAGCGATCGCTACTAAAAGGTTGACCAATCAAAGCAGAACCGACAACTTGACCTGTAGCATTTTTCAGAAGACTACCGTTTGCTTGAAAGGGAAACACAATCTGCCCAATGGCAATCATCGCAAAAGGATAAATAATCGCTCCAATAACCCAGAGTACCAAGGTAGAACGAACGGCTCTACTAGCTTCGCGTGCAAAACTCATTAGAATTTCTCCGGTACAAACATTACAAAAAATAAATAGATGGAAAGTCCCAGTGTCACCAGTCCTAACAACCCCAATCCCCAAGATTGACTGCGGGAAAGTTGTTCATTAGTAGCGGCATAAACCATAGGTGCAACCACTAAGTTGAAACACATTGCCAAGAACAAATACAGTGGTAGCTTTTGTCTACGCCATTGACACCAGATTTCAGTTATTTCTTCTAATACTTGGGATGCAAGAATAGTGCGGCGGATCTGAATAAATTTCATAGTAAATTAAGACAAAGGTAAGATAATATCTATCAGTTTGATGGCAATGAAGGGAGCAACGATACCGCCAAGACCAAAGATGAAGATGTTACGACGTAACAGTTGATCTGCTGTTAAAGGTAAAAACTTCACCCCTCTGAGTGCTAGCGGAATTAGTGCTGGAATAATCAGAGCATTGTAAATCAGCGCTGAGACGATCGCAGATTGGGCACTCTTTAATCCCATAATATTCAGTGCGCCGATTCCAGCAGCAGCAAAGATTGTCGGAATGATCGCAAAATACTTGGCAATATCGTTAGCGATGGAGAATGTTGTCAATGCGCCACGAGTAATTAGCAACTGTTTACCTATGGTTACTAAGTCAATCAACTTCGTGGGATCTGAGTCTAAGTCCACCATGTTAGCAGCTTCTTTGGCAGCTTGCGTCCCCGAATTCATCGCCACACCCACATTTGCTTGAGCCAAAGCAGGTGCATCGTTCGTACCATCCCCAGTCATTGCCACCAGTTTACCCTCAGATTGTTCCGAGCGAATCACTTCAATTTTGTCTTCTGGAGTTGCTTCGGCAATGAAATCATCCACCCCAGCTTCCTCGGCAATTACCGAAGCGGTAATTCTATTGTCACCTGTGAGCATGATAGTTTTAACACCCATGCGGCGGAGTTGGTCAAACCGTTCCCGCAAACCGGGTTTGACAATATCTTTGAGGTAGATAACACCATAAATTTTGTCATCTTGGCAAACAGCTAAGGGTGTACCGCCTAACCGGGAAACTCGCTCATAAGCTGCATCTATATCATCAGGAACGTTACCGCCACGGGAACGGACAAATCCCTTAATGGCATCCACTGCACCTTTGCGAATTTGTTTGCCATCGGGTAGATTCGTGCCACTCATCCGGGTTTTGGCGGAAAATTCTACACCTTCGGCTTTATCAATATTAAAGTCTACCCCAGCCTGATATTTTTCTGCTAAAACTACGATTGACTTGCCTTCTGGCGTTTCGTCAAACAAGCTAGCAGCTAGGGAGACTCGCGCCACATCTATTATTGAGTGATTATCCAAGGGAATAAACTCGTCAGCCATCCGATTCCCCAAGGTGATCGTGCCCGTCTTATCCAGCACCAAGGTGTTGATGTCACCGCAAGCTTCTACCGCTCGCCCAGAGGTTGCAATGACGTTAAATTGAGCAACCCGATCCATCCCAGCAATGCCGATCGCACTGAGTAAACCACCGATAGTTGTGGGAATTAAAGCTACCAGTAGCGAGATGAGAATAGCAACGCTAGCACCCGCCCGCAAACTGTTTCCCGCCTCAACTCCAAAGGCTGTGCTGATAAAACTGGCGATGTAGCTGACGAATGGGGGCATAGTTGCCACCACAATCAGGAATACTTGCGTTAACACTGCCAACAATACCGTCAAAGCAATCTCATTGGGAGTTTTGCTGCGTTCTGCCCCTTCTACCAAGGCAATCATGCGATCGATAAAGCCTTGTCCGGGATCGGCACTAATGCGAATTGTCAACTCATCGGAGAGTAGGCGCGTACCGCCTGTCACCGAACTGGCAATATCTGTACCTGGTTGCTTCAGTACCGGGGCAGATTCCCCAGTGATTGCCGACTCATCCACTGAGCCGATGCCTTTAATGACATCCCCATCGGCAGGAATCATATTATTGGCAACCACTTTTACCAAATCGCCCCGTTGCAGTTCTGTAGAATTGACTTTTACTATCGAACCATCGGGGAGGATTTTATTAGCGATCGTATCCGATCGCGTCGATCTTAATGAATCAGCTTGTGCTTTACCGCGTCCTTCAGCTACAGCTTCGGCAAAGTTGGCAAAAACGAGGGTAAAAAAGAGAATAAAGGTAATCAACCCGTTTAATACGCGTTGTTGGTTAACATCTGCCTGGATGGTGCCAAACAGATTTGGGTTTAGGGTAACAAGCAAGGTGACAATTGTCCCTACCCAAACAACAAACATCACTGGGTTTCTAACAGTAATTCGCGGATCGAGCTTAATAAATGACTCACGAATTGCTCTCTGGTAAAGTCCCCGCATATCAGCTTTGGGAGTGTGTTTGCGCGAGTCACGAGTTCCAGATGGAATACGGGAGGAGGGAGAATCAGTAGTAATTGGCATACATTAAATTTTGAGCATGAGTCTTTGAGGTGGATGAATCCAGTTCAGAGGTGGATGAACGGAGTTCAGAGGTGGATGAACGGAGTTCAGAGGTGG
>NZ_JAVRCK010000023.1:1655-48337 GCF_034530815.1 Nostoc sp. DedSLP03 | reverse complement strand
AGAGGTGGATGAACGGAGTTCAGAGGTGGATGAACGGAGTTCAGAGGTGGATGAACGGAGTTCAGAGGTGGATGAATCCAGTTCAAAGGTGGATGAATCCAGTTCAAAGGTGGATGAACGGAGTTCAAAGGTGGATGAATCCAGTTCAAAGGTGGATGAACGGAGTTCAAAGGTGGATGAATCCAGTTCAGAGGTGGATGAATCCAGTTCAGAGGTGGATGAACGGAGTTCAGAGGTGGATGAATCCAGTTCAAAGGTGGATGAATCCAGTCCTAACTCTCTCCTGCTTCCTCTGCCTCCCCTGCTTCCCCTGCCCCCCTGCCTCTCCCTGCTCCCCCACTCCCTACCCAATACCTTTGGCGATAAAAAAGGCTTCACCAATGGGGCCTAATGCTAAGACTGGGAAGAATGTAAGTGCGCCCAGAATTAAAATCACGCCTGCGGTAACGCCTGTAAATAGTCCGGTATCCGTTCGCAATGTACCAGTGGTATAAGGAACAGCTTGTTTACGAGACATACTATCTGCTAAAAACAGCAAACCGATGATGGGAATATAGCGTCCTGCAATTAAACTGAAGCAGGTACTCAAGTTCCACCACAAAGCAGTTGCAGTGGTTTTTGTACCTGTAGCGATCGCTAAAGGTGAAGGTTGTGAATCTCCCAAGCCTTCAAAACCAGAACCGTTGTTAGCAGCAGCGGAGGCGTATTCATAAATAACTTGAGCAAAACCGTGGAATCCTGGATTGCTAATTCCTGATAGCTGATCGGGAAATGCCAAGGCGATACCTGCGGGAATCATAATTGCGATCGGGTGAACTAGGAGAATCAAAAAACTAGCAAGTACAACCTCGCGCTTCTCAATCTTGCGTCCGAGAAATTCTGGTGTACGTCCCACCATCAACCCTGTAGCGAACACAGCCAGAATTAGGTAAGCAAACAAATAAGCGGTTCCTGTACCCTGTCCACCCCAAATAATTTGTAGGAACATATTGGAAAGGGTAATAAAACCACCGTTGGGCATGAAAGAATCGTGTAAACTGTTGACTGCGCCGCACATCGTGCCAGTTGTACTTACGGCAAACAGCACAGATTGCGCCCAACCAAACCGGACTTCTTTGCCCTCCAAATTCGGTTGCTGACTACCCAGTAGTCCATTCACAGCCGGATTGCCGTTGTATTCACCAATGGCTGTGACGATGATAAATACTAAATAGAGAATGCCTACCATACCGTAGACTAACCAAGCTTGCTTAGTGTTATTCGCAAACAACCCATAAGTGTAGATTAGGGATGTAGGAATCGAAAGCATGGCGACAATCTGAATCAAGTTAGAAAATCCGCTAGGATTTTCAAAGGGGTGTGCGGAGTTGATGGCGAAAAAGCCGCCGCCGTTTTCCCCTAATTGCTTGATAATTTCAAAATGAGCAACAGGGCCACGAGCGATCGCTTGACTAATATTCGCATCTTCCAAGGTGGGGAATACAACCGCACCCCCCAGTGTTTCGGGAACACCAGCTGCCATAAGAGCGATCGCGCCCACAATACAAATAGGCAATAAAATTCGGGTAATCGAGCGAATTAGGTCTACATAAAAATTGCCTAACGATCTACCAGTCAATCCCCGAATAAAGGCAATCCCCACCGCCAAACCAGTAGCAGCAGAAGTAAACATATGATAACCAAGTCCCCACATTTGGCTGCCATAGCTCATGTAGGTTTCACCAGAATAGTGCTGCTGGTTAGTGTTAGTAATAAAAGAAATAGTCGTATGCAGTACTGTATCCCAAGTTGGGGCATCTATCTTGGTTGGGTTTAATGGCAGCCATCCTTGATTCATAATAATCAAGAAAATCAGCAACCCCATTGCGACGTTACTGTATAGGATTGCCCGCCCATACTGCCAGCCAGTCATATTCTCTTTGCTTTTAACGCCAACCAAAGCATAAAGCACTCGCTCAACTGGATTCAAAATCGGGTCGAGAAAAGTACTTTGTTCTAGGTAGACACGCGCCATGTAGCGTCCAAAAACGGGAGTTATCGCTACTACAATTAATAGCGTTAATACAATTTGAATCCATCCTTCTAGCATGAGTTAATCAAACTCCAACCTAAGTAAATTTGAAATAAATATCAGATATTTTCTTGTTATGAAGCGGAAATATTTATGAAGTATATTGGCATACTTATTAACTAACCAACCTATAGTTATGGGCTTTCTCAATCAATCATCGAGCTTTTTGTTGAAGAAAACAAGGTATAAATTGATATTTAAACTAGGCTATATAAAAAATATATGTTTCTATGTATAAGAGTGTTTATCTCGATATATATCTGCAAATATAGAAGGACAGCGAAATACTAAACAAATAGCTATTCGACACTCAAACTAGCTGAGTCTTTGAGAATTACAGTAATTTTCAGCTTTATTGACTACGTAGGGAATAAACCTTTTGCAAAAATATGTTTTTGCAGGAGAGGGTAAAGGTTAAAAGTTGAGAAAAATTGTAGGTTGGGTGAAGCAAAGCGCAACCCAACAAAGCGATAAAAATGTTAGGTTTCGTTCCTCAAACGCCACTTGCTTCTCGCTTTGGGAGAACTACGGTGTACACACAAATCCTAAAAACCTAGCTTGATAAAACTTTCCTCGTTCCCAATTAAACGACCAACATTTTCTGCTTTTTGTTGGTCATATCCAAGTTGAATATATATTTTAGTTGCTGCTTCTGCCAATTCAGCAAATTTTTCAGCATCATGGAGCCAATATATTTTTGTTTGTAGTTCTCCTAAAGTAGAAGCTAGAGTATGATTCATCAATCTTGGCTTGGCTGGCTTGAAATATGCTTTTGATTATCTAACTTAAAATTAAACACTAAAATCTAGTAGTCTATCAAGTCAACAATGCTAGGTAAATCAACTTTTAATTTCTCTGTTTTCTTCTTCCTTTGCGCCCTTCGCGTCTTTGCGGTTCGTTTATTTACCCAGCAAAGTTAGCTTGACGGACTACTAGCCTTTTGAGCATCTGAACTCAACTACTTTGATGTATTAGATTTAACCGATCTTTTTACCCACCAAACTCATTAACTGCTTATCCAGTTCGATGAGGTAATCTCTACCGTAAGCTCCATTCTCTAACCCTGTGACAAGATGATTAGGAATGTCTTGAGTAATTTCTTCGCTACAGGAACCAGCAGCCAAGGCGATCGCAGCGACTGTATCTACATCCCCAGTAAAAGCGATACAATTTTGTAAAAGTTCGCTCATGCTGTCATTTCGCATCACCGCAGTAATCGCTGCTCTGACACTCATCCAGCCTTTGGACTTGACTTTACCTTCCCACGGTTTATTCCACTCTCCAGATACATAACCTTCCAGAAACCGTCCTAATTTGCGTTTTGCTCCCAGTCGATAGATAAAATAATGCGACATTAAGGCAGCCGCAACGGCAGCATTGATCCCATCGGTTGTATTGTGGGTAATTGCCGCTTGAATTGTTGCCGCTTCAATGACTTTTTCTGGTGTGGGATAGATGCCAATGGGTGCTGCACGCATTGCTCCCCCGCTTTTGTCACTATCAGGGTTAATTTTCGTTAAAAACTCTTTCCCATCCTGAATTTCTAATAGAAAATGGTAGAATCTTTGAGCATAACCTTCTCTTTGATCGCGTTTAAAAGCTCTAACAAAACTATCGGCTAAAACTTCTGGCGTCCACGGTGCTTGAGCGACAATCACTTCCGCAATGGCAATACTCATCTGGGTATCGTCGGTGTAGCTGCCAGGATTGAGTCGAAACCGTGGATGTTCCACGTATCGACTCAAATCGTTGTTAGCGATCGCTTCGTCTGCATATTCAAAGCCTGCACCGTAGGCATCTGCAATCGCTAACTCTAGCAGCATAAGGGTATTAAATTAAAAACGGACGCGCCAGAAAAAAGCTAGAAACTGATTTAGCATCTACCGGCTCTCCCTCCAGAATAGCTTTTTCTAATTCTTCAGGAGTCATAAACACAGTTTCGATATCCTCGTCTCCATCTTGTGGTGGTGGTGTCTCCAGCTTTTCTAAATCTCGTGCCAGAAAAGCATAGATAATTTCATCAGAATAACCAGGAGCTAGGAAAAATTCGCCTAATTTGTCCCATTTTTGGGCACTATAGCCAGTTTCTTCGGCAATTTCACGTTGTATAGTTTCTAAAGGCTCTTCTTTTCCTTCCAATGTCCCCGCCGGAAATTCTAATATCCGTCCCTGAATTGCAAAACGATACTGGCGCACCAGTATAAGTTTACCTTCCGCTGTCACTGGCACAGCTAAAGCACCGCCAGGGTGACGAATACATTCCCATTCTCCTTCCGATTTATTCGGCAAACGCAAGCGATTAACTTCAAAATCAAACTTACGTCCTTTATGAAACAGGCGTTGTCTTAGCAGTTGTGGTAATTCTCTACCTAATGGCATAGTAAAATCTGATTATCTGTGAATACAGAGGCAAAATCAGTGTTCTTCTGCTTTTAAGGATGGTAATTTTAATTGTCCATCCATAAATGTACATCAGAACAGTCTACCTCTTTCAGCAGCTCTTTAATCACACACCCGGAAACTGGTTCTATCCAATCTGGGGCAATTTCTGCCAGTGGGACTAACACAAAGGCGCGATCCCGCATTCGGGGATGGGGAATCTGGAGATTTGGTGTGTCCAAAATAATGTCATCATATAATAACAAATCCAAATCTAGGGTTCGTGGCCCCCAGCGTTCCTGACGCACGCGCCCAAATTGTTGTTCAATTCCTAACAAAATTTCTAATAACTGCTGGGGAAGTATTTCTACCTGCAATATAACGCAGCCATTGAGGTAATCTGGCTGTGGTGGCCCGACAGCTTTGGTTTGATACCAATGGGATCTGGCTTCTAAAACAATACCTGGCGTTTGGGCTAAAGCCTCTATAGCTGCTGATAAAATTGTCTGGGAATCGCCAATATTACTACCAAGAGAAACGGCGCTTCGTCTTAGCTGTGCTTCGTCGTAGCCCGATCTGGACATTATACTTTCCTGAAATAAGCCGTTTTCGGGCTGTCTTTGCGGATACTGGTCAATAGTTTTTAGATTCGCAGTATTTCTCAAAACTGCAACATTTTTTACAAAACTAAATTAACCAAATTTAAAAAACATTATTTTCTAGTGAATTCAGTTAATTATTTATAGGATATTATACTAACACAATGGTAGTGCTATAACCCCAAAGTTGATTGATGGTGGTTATAATTGCTTACTACTTTGAGCGAGGAACTGACGTGGGGAAGCTTACCTCCTGGTTCAAGCGAAGACCAACTAATTTGAGTGACTCTGGACGAGGAGGAACGAATGAGAGCTTACCACCAGCACATCTGGCGCAGACGAGGCAGTTACTGAGCAAAATGAAAATTTTACCATCTAGGATGAGGGTCAATCGGGCATCTGGCGCTAGACCACTCTATCGCCGCTTCTGGTTTTGGGCAGGTTTAAGTATTGGTGGTGGGATAGCTGCCTCGATCTACGGCATCAGTTTAATAGATCGGACTTTGCCAGATCAGTCCGAGTTGAATGCTGTGTTGCGAGAGCAAACACTGACCATAAAAGCTGCTGATGGCACAATATTACAACAACAAGGTGAAACGGCCAGAGAACAGCTAAAGCTAGAACAAATACCAGATAATTTAAAAAAAGCTTTTATCGCCTCAGAAGATAGAAGATTTAGGCAACACAATGGAGTCGATCCACAAGGGATTGTCAGAGCGGGTTTGAATAATTTGCGATCGCAAGGTGTGGTAGAAGGTGGTAGCACCATCACCCAACAGCTAACGCGGATTCTCTTTTTGAAACAAGAGCAGACAATCTGGCGCAAACTCAAGGAAGTCCGCCTTGCCCAAAAAATGGAGCAAGAATTAACCAAAGATCAGATTTTAGAGCGTTACCTAAATCTGGTTTATTTGGGATCTGGAGCTTATGGTGTGGCAGATGCATCCTGGGTATATTTTAGTAAAACGCCAGACCAGCTTTCCCTTGCGGAAATGGCAACGATTGCGGGATTAGCTCCTGCTCCTAGTTTATACGCCCCAGACAAAAATCCCGAAGCGGCAAAACGGCGGCGGGACTTGGTATTGCAACGGATGCAAGAAGATAAAGTAATTACGCCAGAACAAAGGCAGGCAGCAGTCCAGGAGCCATTAACCCTCAAAAGCAGTTCACCCAAGCGAGTCCAAGTAGAATCACCCTACTTTACCAGCTACATCCAAAAAGAATTGCCCAAGTATGTTTCTCCTAACGTCCTAAAAAGTGGGGGTCTAGTAGTAGAAACTACGTTGAACCCAAGCTGGCAGAAGGTGGCAGAAGAGGCAGTTGCCAAAACCCTGCGAAATCAAGGACGCTGGGAAAACTTTAAGCAAGCTGCAATGGTAGCCATTGACCCCCGTAGCGGTGAAATTAAGGCAATGGTGGGGGGAAAAGATTTCGGTAAAAACCAGTTTAATCGAGTTACCCAAGCACAACGGCAGCCAGGATCGACATTTAAAGGGTTTGTATATGCCACTGCGATCGCTACCGGTAAAAGCCCCTACGATAGCTATGAGGATGCGCCCTTTGTCGTAGACGGCTATGAACCGAAAAACTATAGTGAAAACTTCCGGGGTTCAATGAACATCCGAGATGCCCTCACTCGCTCTGTTAATATTGTTGCGGTCAAGGTGTTGATTGATGTGGGATTTACACCAACCATTAAACTTGCCCATGATATGGGGATAAAATCTGAACTTAAACCCACCTACTCCTTGGCTCTTGGTTCAAATGAAGTCAATCTGCTAGAGTTAACCAGCGCTTATGGTAGTTTTGCAACTCAGGGATTGCACGCAGAACCTCATGGTATTACTCGCATCCTCAACCGCCAAGGCAAAGTCATCTGGTCAGCTAATTTCAAGTCAAAACGCGCCTTGGATGCTGACAGTGCCGCCATCATGACTTGGATGCTACGCAACGTCGTCGAAGCGGGAACTGGTGGTGCTGCCCAATTAGATAATAGACCAGTTGCCGGCAAAACCGGCACCTCCGACGAAGCCCGCGATTTATGGTTTATTGGCTACATTCCTCAGATGGTGACAGGGGTATGGCTAGGTAACGATGACAACCGCCCCACTTATGGCAGTAGTAGTAGTGCCGCTTACACTTGGCACGAATTTATGGAAAAAGCGGTAGAGGGGATGCCTGTAGAAAAGTTTCCCAAACGACCCAAGTTAGACGGTCGCAAAGGCACTATCAAAGCCCAGTCCGTCAAGCCCAAACAAATACTGAATCGTTCTATTGCCTCTAAAGATGATGATGACTCAGAAGGGGAAAGAGCGAGAAATTCTAATTCTGAGGATAGTGGTTCATCTAGGAGACGTAGAAGAAGGAGAAGCTATTCTCAAGAAACACAGCAATCGAGCGATTATACCCCAAGACGGAGAAGGCGCGATCGCAGCGAATCAAGTTCTAGTAACTCCTCTTCAGAATCATCTACTCCACGGCGACGCTCTAGAAGAGTAGAATCTGATTCACCCCCACCTCGAAGAAGTCGGCGAGAGTCGTCTCCCGAAAATAGTTCTGGTTCTTCTGGTTCTTCATCGTCACAACCATCTTGGCGGGATAGACTTAGACCTTCTCAACAGTAATCGGAAGTGGGCATTGTTAATACTATGCACTTTTAGTCAATCAGACTCAATCTCAGAAGTCAAAAGATAAAAACGCCCAGTTAAAAGCACTGCACCCATAAGTAGCCCTAGTACTAAACCCAACCATAAACCTATAGCACCCCAGCCGAAAGTGAATGCCATCAGATAGCCCCCACCTAGACCTACTATCCAGTAAGCGAACATAGTAATTAACACTGGCACTTTGGTATCTTTCAACCCGATTAAAGCACCAGCAGCAATAGTCTGAATAGAATAAAATATTTGGACTATTGCCCCGACAGCCAAGAAAGAACTTGCCGTTTTAATTATCTCGATATTATCTAAATTACTGGTATCCAAATACATTGCCACAATATAGTTGGGAAACAGCCAAAAAATTAGTGCCACAATACTTACAAAAGGAGTAATAAGCGCAATGCAGACTAACCCGGCTATGTTTGCACCCTTGAGATCGTTTTGTCCTCTCAACTGTCCTACTCTCATTGTGACGGCATAGGAAATACCTATAGATACTGTTTCGACAAAACTTTCTGTCTCGACGGTAATTTCATGTGCTGCTAACGTCTCTGTTCCAAACCATCCCATCATTAAAGCAGTGGCAGTAAATACTCCAATTTCTGCTCCATACTGCAACCCCAAAAACCACCCAGTTTGGAAGATATCTATAAACATATCTTTATCGAACTGATGCAAAGCACAATCAAGCTGATAGTCTTTAAAGTAGTTATCAAAGCAAATCCAACTGGCGGCAGCAATAAAATTTAGCCAAAAAATGAGTGTGCTTCCCCAACCGATACCGGCTAAACCAAGGGCTGGGAAACCAAATTTACCGAACATTAGCACGTAATTAGCAACCGCATTTAATAATAGTCCAGCTACCGTAATTACTGTTAAAAATTGGGGGCGATTGAGGGCAGAGCTAACTTCTTTTAAGATACAAAAACCGAGTGCGGCCGGAAAACCCCAAACAATAGACCGCAAATATGTTTGAGCTAATAATACATTGCTTTCTTCTTGACCAGTTAGCAGCAGAATATTGTCAAAGTGCCAAATGATAAACATTACAGGTAAGCACATCGTCACGGCTAACCAAATTCCTTGACCAGTAGCACGATTCACTTGGTCTATCTTTCCTGCACCAAAAGCATTGGCGACACTTATACCCGCAGCTGAAAGAACAGAACGACAAACGGAAGCTAAGGTAGAAAAGGTAACAGCACCTAAAGCACCCGCAGCTAAAGCTTGGCTGTTAAGTAAGCCCATCATCACCCCATCCAATAAAGGAATGCCCGCTTCTAATATTTGAGTAATTACCAAAGGAACTGCTAATAGCAGGCAGGCTTTGACTTCTAATATCAGTTCTGACTTAAATTCTTTTGAGGTTAACTCCATTGGGGCGCTAAAAAAGCAATACTGCATACATTAAGATATATTAACGCCATAGGTGTAATCAACTCAAGTTATTAGCGATCGCCTGACTCAAAGAGAAATGTCTATAGTTATACTCTGTTTCTAAACTAAACTGTTTAGTTTGCACTTGGTGACAGCTTCGCCAGATCTACGCCAACTAAACTAATACTGCTCTGGTAAACAGCAAGTAGTAAGACTCTTTTCAATGTATATCTTTTACTAATGTACTGAAGTTAGTTTTTAAGGATTGCCCAAAGGGCAGTGCGCGAGAGCGCAATCACTCGTTTTTTGTCCACTCTCACAAAATCGCGTTGCTCCCATATAAAGTTTATTCGTGGCTAACAGGTAAAATAACTTTATTCTCTGAAAAATGAGGTAGAAAATTAACTTGTGAAGCGTATCGTCGAATTTCCTCTCGAAAACGGAGACTCAATTCTTGTAGAAGTAGATGAGCCTGGGCTAACTGATGATCGTATTGGTCTGCGAGACGATATTATTCAAAAAGCTCAAAAAACTTTTGAATCTGCTCTGGAACAAGTAAAGCCCATAGCAAATGTCATTATGACTAAAGTAAATAGTCTCAATCAGCCTGCGGATGAGGTGGAAATCAAGTTTGGCATCAAAATGAGTGCAGAGCTTGGAGCAGTCATCGCTTCTGGCAATGGCGAAGTTAATTATGAAGTGACTTTGAAGTGGAAACGGGAGCCATAAGATGGCCACACCCCTGGAGTTATCAGTCGTCAGGATTTACTCAAACAGTGGCAAAGTTGTTGGTGCTGGCTTCTTGGTTACCCCAAAATATATCCTTACATGTGCCCATGTGGTAGCAGATGCTTTAGGAATTGCTAGAAATACTGCCGAAATAATCAATGCAGAAGTCCGTTTAGATTTTCCTTTATTGGCAGCTAAAGAGTTTTTGACTGCCAGGGTAGTATTCTGGCGGCCTGTTAACCCTAATGAGTTTGCGGAAGATATTGCAGGGCTGGAGTTAGAAAGCTCTCTTCCTGGTGCGGCTCATCCAGCACGATTGGTAGCATCAGAGGAATTATGGGGGCATTCTTTCCGAGTTTTGGGTTTTCCAAAAAACCAACCCAATGGGGTTTGGGCTACTGGACAAATCAGGGCTGGACTTGCAAATGGTTGGGTACAACTGGAGGATGTGAAACAACAAGGTTATGCATTAGAGCCTGGTTTCAGTGGTGCGCCGATATGGGATGAGCAGTTACAGGGTGTAGCAGGCATAGCAGTAGCGGCGGAAATGGAGCGAACAGCAGCTAAAGCAGCGTTTATTATTCCCACACAAGTGCTGATTACAGCATGGTCAGACTTGGTTGAGCAAGCTCTTTCTTTAGAAAAAATGCAGCAACAGCCAAAAGTGAAACGAGCCAATGACAGTGCTAGAGTTTTTATTAGCTATCGCAGCCAAGATCCAGATTTAACGTTGGCCCAGCAGTTTTATGAAGCAATAAAAGCGGCTGGGCATGAAGCATTTATGGCGGGGGAGAGTATACGGTTAGGCGAAAACTGGCCGGAACGCATAGATAGAGAATTGGAACAGTCTGATTACTTTCTGCTGCTCTTATCTCCTAAATCTGCAACTAGTGAAATGGTCACAGAAGAAGTCAGGCGTGCCAAGCAGTTGCAAGATTTAAATCCCGAAAAGAAACCTATAATTTTACCTATCCGTGTGAACTTTCCTTTGGATTCGCCATTAAATTATGATTTACGGGGTTATTTACAAAGAATTCAACAACGAGAATGGAAATCATCTGCTGATACAGTCAAGATTTCGCAAGAAATTTTGACAATTCTAGCCGAAGGTCATGAGGCTAACTATACAGAGGATGAATTGACAACACCCGCTGCGATAGAAAGTTTGGAAGAACCACCTTTGCCAGTTGCAGAACCAGAATTACCAGAGGGTCAAGTAGATATGGCTTCTGCTTTTTATATAGAACGCCCTCTTATTGAAGAACACTGCTACGAAGCTATTTTGAAGCCTGGTTCTCTGATTCGGATTAAAGCGCCTCGACAGATGGGTAAAACTTCCTTAATGGCACGGATTCTTCATCAAGCTTCACAACAAAACTCTCTAGCCGTATCTTTGAGTTTTCAACTTGCAGATAGTAAAGTGTTCCCAGACTTAGATAAATTTTTACGCTGGTTCTGTGCTAGCGTTACTCGGAAACTGCGAATACCAAATCGGTTAGCGGATTACTGGGATGAGATTTTTGGTAGCAAAGATAACTGTACAGCTTATTTTGAGGAGTATCTCCTAGCAGAAATCGATCGACCCCTAGCATTGGGTTTGGATGAAGTCGATTTAGTATATCAACACCCTGAAATTGCCGCGGACTTTTTTGGACTGCTGCGTGCTTGGCATGAAGATGCAAAAAATCGGGATATCTGGAAGAAATTGCGATTAGTAGTGGTGCATTCAACAGAAGTTTATATCCCAATGAATATCAATCAATCACCATTCAATGTGGGACTTTCGATTGAGTTGCCAGAGTTTAATGCTGAACAAGTCCAAGATTTGGCACGTAGGCATGGGCTAAATTGGAGGTCTTCAGAAATTGAACAATTAATGAATATGGTGGGAGGTCATCCTTATTTGGTACGAGTAGCACTCTATCGCATTGCGCGCCAAGAGATCGCACTGGAGCAGTTATTACAAGTTGCTCCTACAGATGCCGGGCCTTTTGGTGACCATTTGCACCGACATTGGTGGAATCTAAAACAACATCCTGAGCTAGCAAGGGCAATGAAACAAATTGTTGCAAAAAACACACCAATACAGCTGGAGCCAATAGAAGCCTTTAAATTAAAAAGTATGGGTTTAGTCGATCTGGAAAATAATTATGTAATACCTAGATTTAATTTATATCGGCAATATTTCCGCGATCGCGCGGCTTCTCTGTAATCGAAATCTCATACATCTACATTTCATTGATGAACGCAGAACAAAACCCAGCTTACGAATATCAAGTCGGAGGAAGTTTGCCAATTAATGCTCCTACTTATGTAGTAAGGCAAGCGGATGAAGACCTCTATGAAGGGTTGAAAGCAGGGGAGTTTTGCTATGTGTTGAACTCGCGCCAAATGGGTAAATCTAGCTTGCGGGTGCAAGTAATGCAACGATTACAAGCGGAAGGTATTGCCTGTGCAGTAATTGACTTAACTAGAATTGGTAACCAGCAAGTAACGGCAGATCAATGGTATGCAGGGATTGTCCGCATTCTTGTCAGCAGTTTTAATCTGTCTGAAAAGTTTAACTTGCGGAGTTGGTGGCGCGATCGCGATTATCTTTCTCCAGTGCAGCGGTTGAGTGATTTCATCGAAGAGACACTGTTGGTGGAGATTGATAAACCCATTGTCATTTTTATAGATGAAATTGATTGTGTCCTCAACCTGAAGAAGATTGTTGGAACTGATGATTTTTTTGCTTTTATCCGAAACTGTTATAACCAACGTGCTGATAAAACGCAATACACCCGTCTGACTTTTACACTCTTAGGGGTAGCAACACCTTCAGATTTAATTGAAGATAAAAAACGTACACCATTTAATATTGGCAAAGCAGTTGAATTAAGCGGCTTTACGCTAGTAGAAGTAAAACCCTTAGGAATCGGATTTGTAGGCAAAATAGATAATCCGCAGTTGGTATTAAAAGAAATTTTAGATTGGACAGGTGGACAACCATTTCTCACTCAAAAAGTATGCAAACTGATCCTAAAATATTTAATTAATTTACTGTATAATTCAAGCTCATCAATAAACGAAATAAATATTACAGAGTGGATAGAAAATGTTATCAATAATAACATCATTAAGAATTGGGAATTTCAAGATGAACCAGAACATTTACGTACAGTACGTGACCGGATTATGCGCAATCAAACTCAAGCAAGCATGTTGCTAGGATTGGTTCAAGAAATTTTAGACAAAGGAGAACTATCTGGTAATGATAGTGATGAGCAAATAGAATTAAGATTATCTGGATTAGTAGTAAAACACGACAATAATTTAAAAATTTATAATCGCATTTATCAGTCTATTTTTAATCAAGAATGGGTAAAGGAACAATTAGCTAAAATGCGCCCATACTCTGAAGCTTTTCAGGCGTGGTTGGATTCTAATTGCCAAGATGAATCGCGCCTTTTGCGAGGTAAAGCATTAGAAGATGCCTTAGATTGGAGAGAAGGTAAAGGTTTAAGCAACCAGGATTATGATTTTTTGACTGCTAGCCAAGAGCAAGAACAACGTGAGATTCAAGAAAAACTGGCAGCAGCCAAAGTCGAAGAATACAAAGCTAAAATTCAAGTTGAAAAGCAGAGAACTCGATTAGCGATTGCGTCTGCTTTGATGGCAGTAATTGCTATATTTGCTGGGTTTAAGTGGAGAGAAGCTGAGATAGGCCAAATTCAAGCACTCACAACTTCCTCTAAAAGTAAATTTACTGTAAATCAATATTCATTTGATGCATTAATAGATGCCTTAAAAGCAGCAAGGCTGCTCCAGCATTCTATCTTTGTCAAAAATGCGCCTGAACTTAAAATGCAAGTGATGGAAGCAGTTAGCAATGCAGTTTATGGAGTTAGAGAAAGTAACCGTCTAGAAAAACATCAAGACCTAATTAGACGTATCAAGTTCAGTCCAGATGGTAAAAGCTTTGTGACAGTTAGCTATGATAAGACTGCGAAGCTTTGGAAGTTAGGTGAGAAAGAACCTTTAATATTAAAAACCTATAAAAGTCATGTTGTTGATGTCAGCTTTAGTCCTAACAATCGCAGGATTGCTACTGCTAGCCGAGACGGAATTGTAGACATTTGGGATAGTGAAGGTAAGTATATTTCAACTTTTAAACATACTGTTGTCACTTCAAATGAAAATGAAGATATTCTCTGGAGCATTAACTTTAGTCAGGATGGTCAGTTAATTGCTACAACAGGTGGCGACACCACTATCAAGCTTTGGAAGCTAGATGGTAGTCTTTGGAAAACTTTAAAAGACGATACAAATGGAGATACACAAGAAGTCCGTAATGTTAGCTTCAGTCCTGATGGTCAAAAGATTGCCTCCGCTAGCCCTGATGGTACAGTAAAACTTTGGGACATCCAAGGTAATTTAATTGATACATTAAATGGTCATAAAGGAAAATCAGTTTTAAATGTAAGTTTTAGCCCTAATGGTCAAACTCTCGTTTCTACCAGTAGTGATAATACAGCTATTATTTGGGATGTAAACAAGAAAACTCAGCTAGCTCAACTGCAAGGGCATACAAAACCAGTGAAAAATGTTGCCTTCAGCCCCGATGGTAAAACTATTGCCACTTCTAGCGATGATGGAACTATTAAATTATGGAGTAGCCATGATTACCAATTGCTAGACACTTTTGAAGGGCATAAAGGTTCCGTTAATGGTATTAGTTTCCACCCTCAAGGACATATTTTAGCATCTGCTGGTGATGACAAAACAGTTAGGCTTTGGCGTATAAATCCTTTGCGAATAACTTTGAATGAACATAATGCCATTTACAGCATTGATATTAATCCCAAGAAAGATATTATTGCGGCTGGTAGCGTAGATGAAGTTATAAACCTATGGAACTTCCAAGGAGAACCACTAAAAACTATTAAAGCTCAGAAATCGGGTATTGCTAGCGTTACTTTTAGTCCAGATGGTAACACCATTGCTAGCAGTAGCCCCGATAGTACTGTTAAAAGATTCAATTTACAAGGACAAGAACTAAATCCAACACTTGTAGGACATAAAGCATCTGTTAATAGTATTAGCTTTAGCCCTAATGGAGAAATTATTGCTTCTGCTAGTATTGACAGAACTGTGAAACTTTGGAATAGAGAAGGAAAACCTTTGAAAACTTTGCTAGGTGATACACAGTTTTTCAGTGTTAACTTTAGTCGAAATGGTGAGACCATTGCCGCAGCTGGACGAGATAGAAAAATTCAATTTTGGAAGCGTAATGGAAGCCCCCTATATACGTGGAATGTAGATGAATCACCTCTTAATAAATCAACTTTAAATACAACTATTTATAAAGTTATATATAGTCCAAATGGAAGCACAATTATTACTTCTAACGAAGATAATACTGTAAAGTTATTGAGTCTAAATAGTGGTGTTATCAAGTCTTTGAAAAGTCATACGGCTGGGGTTTGGGGATTAGATGTTAGCCGCGACGGTCGAATGATTGCTAGTGGTAGCGATGACCGTACTGTAAAAATATGGACTATGGATGGGAAATTGATTACAACTCTTACAGGTCACAAGGGTAGCGTAAACTCTGTTAAATTTACACCTGACAGTAAAAAGCTTGCTACCGCTAGTTCTGATAAAAAAATTTTGGTGTGGGATGTACAAGATATGAATTTCGACAAATACATAGAGCGTGGATGTAATTGGTTGAGTGATTATCTAAAAACTCATGATGCTCAAGATGATTTAAAAAATGTCTGCAAATGAAATAAAGATTAAATGCAAAAAATTAGTCTACATTTAATAAGATTAGCTAGTAGTAAAGTTAAATTTATATCAGGAATACATTTATGTTAAATCAACCGGAAAATCGTAATCAAAACTATGATTGGAAGAGTAAAGGCTTAGGTTGGGTGCCTGATTATCCAGATTTACGCGACTATAATTTAGATGATGAGGATCTGAGAAATCAGCAACGCTTGAAAGTGGAAGAAACCACAGGTTGGATAGAAAATATTATTGGAGAATTAATTCAAGTAATAAATGAAAATGGTCAGAAAAGTAAAATTAATGAACTAAGAATTAATGAACTAAGAAATAAAATATTGGGAAATGTTATATTTAAAAAGGTAAGAGTTCATAAGCTTTTGCAATATCCAAGTTGCTTGGAAATAAATGAAACCACTAGTAAATTTAGTATTAATAAAATTAAATATGATAGTATTTTGTCGAGACAAGTTCTTCAATTAAAGAAATATCTCGGTATTTTATTATTAACTAAATATTTAGAGCTTCCTGAAAAAATAAATACAAATTATAGTGATGGCACTGATAATAGTTTAGATATGAAACAGCCATTGGATATAATTCAGTGGATGAATGATGAAAATTATGATTTTCGCACAAAAGAAATTGTTGAATTGTTTCAATGTTTATCAAATATTAAGCAAGATGGAATTGTTGGGCTTGAGACTTTTATTCAATTAAATGAATATCTATTAAACCCGAATAAAGATAAATTAGCTGATAAAGATAATAAATGTAAAGAGGATGATGCTAAAAGAAGACCATTAAAAAGAATTAGATATTTTTCAGTAACTTCATTAATACCAGATAATGCTTTTAATAAAATTATATACAACTTATGTTTAAAGGTAAGTGAGCAAATTTTACAAGAAATAAAAATAAGAAATTTTCTTGAAGAAGATTTTCTGAATAGCATTAAGGTAAAATCGGACTTTTTTCAAAAAGTTTTAGCAGAGCTAAATTCAAATGAGCTAAATTCAAATATTGTTACTAAAGATAAAAATTGGTTATTAAAAGTTTTAGGAGAAGGGTTAACTAAATCAACCCAATCTATTAGTACAGTTAATCAAAATCAATTTGAAATTAGTGCTAATTTTGAATTTTTAAAGAATTCTCCCTTGCTCGATCCAATAATTTCAATAGCTCTCAGAAGTATTTATCCGTTAGCTCGAATTAGACACCAGACACTTGAAGAATTAGTTGAGCAAGGAATTTCTAACTTTGAAAATCTTATTAAACCAAGACAAGAAGATTTTGATGAACAGCAAAAGCCAAAGGTTGAATACTCCAATAATGAATTAGTTAAATACTCAATTCGTAAAATTATATCTACACTTCGTTATGAAATCCAATCTCTTGAGCAAGAAAATCAAGAAAGACAAATAAAAAATGAAAAATTTACAACAGAGTTTATCAATTCTTTTGTCCTATGTTTCTTTATCAAAAAATACTTAAATCAATTTGAGTATACACGAGAAGCTGTAGAAGAAATTGAAAAAGAAATTGCTGATATTGACAATTCAGATGTTACCAACTCATCTCCTTATAATCTTTTTGATAAGCAAGAAGTATTTGAAATTGTAACAGAGAGAAATACCAAAAGCTCTACTCAGAAACAAGAAGAACTATTCCTAACTTTAAATTTATATATTCCCATATTCAGCAGTAAAAATCTTAAATATTTAGAAGAGCCGAAAGAAAAGGAAGAAAAAGATAAAAAACCATTTTTTCAACTTCCTAGTGTAGTGGATTTAAGTTATTGGTTTTCTTCAGTCAAAGACCAAGGTTCTTTACAATCATGTACTGCATTTGCTGCTATTTCGTTATTAGAGTATTTTGCCAATAAAAACTCTAAAGATAAAATTGAACCGTCTCCTATGTTTCTCTACAAGGCTGCACGTAACAAAATGAAAGTTACAGGAGATGTAGGTTCGTCAATTAGAGAAACGATGAAAGCATTAGCCTTATTTGGCGTTCCACCAGAAGAATATTGGTCTTATGATGAAAACAAAGTAGATGAAGAACCACCACCATACTGCTATGCTTTTGCTCAAAATTACAAGACAATAAAGTATTTTCTTTTAGATTATGCTGGTATTACTGAAGAAACTCTTTTATTTCAAATAAAAGCAGTTCTGTCCGCAGGATTTCCTTGCATTTTTGGACTTACGCTTTATAGCTCTGTCTACAAAAGCTCGAACGAAAAAGGTCATATACCGTTTCCAGATTATCAGGAAGATAAGATTGTTGGTGGACATACACTTGTAGCAGTTGGTTATGATGATTTTCAGTTCGTTAAATGTGCCAATGGTCAGAAATACTCAAAAGGTGCATTTTTAGTAAGGAATTCTTGGGGAACTGAATGGGGTGTAAAAGGTTACGGGTGGCTTCCTTACGATTATGTATTAGCTGGATTAACCTCTGCTTGGTGGTCGTTGCTCAAATCAGAATGGTTTAACGAGAATAATTTTGGTTTTTCAGGTATAGGTGGTGAAGGAGTACCAGGTAGTACAGATACATAAATGCTGATAATTTAATAGTTGCGATCGCCTAACATAGATTTTAATCAATGCTGTAGAGCGACGAATTATTTAGACAAAACGGCAGATTCTTTGTCATTGGAGTTTAGACTAATTTTGCTTACCAAACCACCAAACCCTTACCCAGAAAGGCTTTCCTAATTTATAGGCAAGTTTTAGATTCCCAAGTTTCAAATGCTTGTTACACAAGGGCTGTAGCCTGAAAAATAGAATTTAGTCTAAACTCCAGTCAAAAGTAAGCAAAAGCAAATTGCGCTACCGCTTGAGAATAAGTGCCTTATGTGATGCGTTGCAATAGCGCAGCCTCTTTGAGTAATAGAGTGTCTGAGCTAGCGACATTACGAATTAGTAATTAGCTAAACAAATATCACTATGAGTTGTGAACTTTGAATTAAAAAATTGTTTGAACTCAACACTCACAACTCATAAATTTCTCAGATTATCGCGCTGGTAGTTGTGGGTGTGTGGTCGAGTACTTGGTCACTATGCCAGAAATTTCCGGGTTGTAAAGCCTGAGATAATTCCAGTAGTTGCCAAATACTTGCCGCACATAGTTTTTAGTTTCATCAAAGGGAATTTCTTCAACAAACTCATCTGGATCTTTTGTAGTTAGAGTTTGCAACCATTTGGAGACATTGCCGGGACCTGCATTGTAACTAGCGATCGCCAGCAAAGAGTTATTGTTATATTGATCGTGGGTATGACCCAAATACCATGTACCCAGCATGATGTTATCGTTGGGATTTTCTAAGTTGATTGTTTTGAAATCCACCTTAATTTGTGGGGCGATCCATTTAGCTGTACTCGGCAACAGTTGCATTAAACCAGTAGCATCAGCAACAGATTTGATTTTTGGTTCAAACCGTGACTCTTGACGCATCAAAGCAGTTACTAGCAAAGGATTAAGTTTACGCTCAATAGACCACTTTTCAATCTCTCGCTGATAAGGAAATGGATAACGTGCTTGCCAGTAGGTGATTTGTTTACTCAAAGTCTGATATTGGGCAAGTTCGGCTGGTATTTCTCGGTCTTCTAATTTAGAAATTTCATCAATTCCGATGAGATTTTCTCCCCTAGCCTGCCGCACCAACCCTTCAGTAAATTGCTCCGCTACCGTTGGCTGAATTTTGTTTTGAAATTCTGTTTGCCATTGTAACCAGGCATCGCGGTCTTGACCTAGCAGATACAATTCTTTGAAAGTTTCAGAACCAGCAGGCGGTAATGGACGCTGGGGTGCGATTACTTCCGGGTTCATGACGCGCACGTTGTCAAAGTTACCGACATTTAGCCCCAACATTGTCGCGGCTCGCCATGCATAGTAAGAGTAGGGAAACTGGCTAATCACATATTCATAAGCAGTTTTAGATTCTTGCTGTTTCCCCAGTGCAGCCGCCCATTTACCTACCCAAAAGCCTGCTCTTGGAGCCAAAATACTATTGGGGTTGTTGGTGACGATTGGTTCTGCCCATTGCCAAGCACCGACGTAATCTTTGGCTTTGGCTTTATCTTGGGCGATTTTCCAACGGTACTCTGCGGCTTCGTCAGAGTTACCGTATTTACTTATGAGTAATTGCCAAGCTGCGCTAGCTGACTTTTGATCCTTGAGAGTTTGGAGAGTTTTGGCTTTTTGTGCCAGTGCAGTACCAGCTTCTTTGGAGAATTTACTAATTACTTGGTCAAGATACGGTAAGCCGTCTTTAGGTGTTTTTGCGGTTTCTGCTAACCGCAGTAGTGCCGTTCCAGTTTCCTCGCTATTGGGAAATTGCTGCACTAATTGTTTATAGGTGGCGATCGCTTTTTCTTTATCTTTGCCTTCCACCTGTAAGCCCCGTGCAGTCCGGTAGAGGTTGCGCGATGTTTTGGGTGCTTTGGCGTAAGCATTGGCTGCTTTGGGAAATTGACTATTTTCCCAATAGCTTGTACCAATGAGTTCCCAATCTTCGGGTTTGAGGGTAGTCTGTTGTGCTAGCTGATCCAAAACGCCCACTATGCCTGGTTGATCGTAGGCATATTTAGCCAAAATCAATTGTAATTGTGGCTGATTGGGATTTTCTTGCAAGCGTTTGCGGATAATTTCCCAAGTTAGAGGATTGGAAGGAAATTGAGCGATCGCAGTTTCTTGTTGCTTCGGTTGGGCAATTAGATATAGCGCTTTGACTGCGGCCGGTTCTTTGGGATAGAGTTTTAGCACTTTTTGCCTGAGATCGGAGGCTTTGCCGTCCTCGCCCAGCAAATCCTCTGCCTGAGCTTGTTTGAGCAAAACATAGGGCGCAAGGATGGGATAGTCTTTCTCTAATCCTTCGAGTAAAACTAGAGCTTTTTGCCCTTGGGTTCTTTCAATATAATCACTCGCCAAAAGATAACGAGCGCGATTCCGATCGGGCGATCGCGATTCAGCTGCGATCGCTGCTAGTTTTGCCGCCCGTTCTGGCAGTGATTGCGATATCAGCCCAAAGACGGCTGATTGGGCAACACTACCGTCCGATTTTTGCTCTGCTTGATTCTGACTTAGTTTGAGCCATTTCCCCAGAGACTTACCAATCTCAGGTGCTGATACCATTGCCCCAGTTAAAAAGGCAAAGAGTGCTGCACCCGCAATTATCGAAATTTGCTTTTTCTGTAGTTTCTTCAGCATGAATACCCGCTGAAAAGTTTCGGTGAATTTCTTGAAACTCTAACACTCCTAACCATCAGTGTTACCAATTTTTAATTTTAGATTTTTAATTTTATGTAGAAAAATCCTAATTTTCAATCCTTCAGTTGGTAGTATTGAGTAATTACCACATATTAGATATTACTACATCTATCTTGGGTATATCTTAAAATATGGTAGGAGGCAGCCCTTCAGTTGGGGATTCGACTTCTACTGATTTGGTACGACTGAATTCCCTTACCTTGTAAGAAGCTGACACGACAGTGCAAATCTGAAAATCTTCTCTCGATAAATAAATTACGTCGCCACCACTTGGGTATTTTCCAGTTTTGTCGGGTGTGTTATCGCCTCAGCCTAACGCACCGTCAGAAATTTTCGTGCGTTATGGACTTTAGTTTTAACGCACCCTAGCAGATTAAAGCTAATGTAGAGCAGGTTTTTAAATTTGCGCCTACACCGTTGCCGAAACAGTCAGAGGAATGGAGCAGAGTTTATTAGTATACATTAATACTTAACAAATCTTCTCTAAATCCCCATTGATCGCATTCTGAATTCTGACTTCTGACTTCTAACTTCTCATTTAAGTTTTTCGTGAGCAGCCAAAATAATTTTTTCGGTTTCTTCCCAGCTAATACATTTGTCAGTTACAGAAACACCATATTTTAATTCTTCTTGTTTCCCAGTAATCGGTTGACTACCTTCATACAAATGCGATTCCAGCATCATGCCAACAATTGATGTATTGCCATCCACTATTTGTTGAATAATATTTTCTAAGACCGCACCTTGTAATTTGTAATCTTTATTGGTATTACCGTGGCTACAGTCAATAACAATTCTCGGTGGTAAATTTGCCTGTTTTAATTTCTCTTCTACCAGTTTGACATTTGCTGGATCGAAGTTGGGTTGACTACCACCCCTTAAAATTACGTGACCGTAGCCATTACCTTTAGTTTGAAAGACGCTGACCTGACCGTTTTGATTAATTCCCAGAAAATTATGCGGGTTTCCGGCAGATTGTAGGGCATTCAAAGCTACTTGAATATTGCCATCAGTACCATTTTTAAAACCTACAGGCATCGAAAGTCCACTGGCCATTTCGCGGTGAGTTTGTGATTCAGTTGTGCGTGCGCCAATGGCAGACCATGTAATCAGTTCGCTGATATATTGAGGGATGATTGGATCTAGCGCTTCTGTGCCAGCAGGTAATCCCAACTCTGTAATTTTTAACAGTAGCTCCCGTGCAATTAATAAACCTTTCTCTACATGAAAAGAATCATCCATATCTGGATCGTTAATTAACCCTTTCCAGCCTACAGTTGTTCTGGGTTTTTCAAAATACACTCGCATAATTAGTAGCAAGTTATCCTTGACTCGCTCGGCTAATATTTTTAATCTCTTAGAATATTCGAGCGCTGCTTTCGGGTCATGGATTGAGCATGGGCCAACTACTATAAATTTCCGACGATCCTTAAAATCCAGGATATCTTCTATTTCCTGTCTATATGCTAAAACTCTTTGTTCGGCTAATTGTGTTAAAGGTAATTTTGACTTTATTTCATTGGGAGTTAATAAAATGCGATCATTCTCAATGTTAGCGTTATCGATATTACTATTAAAGAATTTGTTGTGCATGGGGGATGCTTTGGCAATTCTATAGACGCACTTCAACTCAAAAGTGTAACACAAACCAATGAAATTTTAAAATAGCTAATTTTTTACTTGACAAATGTCTAATTAGACTGTAAATGAGTAAGATTATAACTAAAAAAGGGGAAAACATTTCCCCTTTTCTTTTTTATTGGACTACCGACTTAGTAGTAGTGTATATCATTACTGCCATACAAACACTTTAGCTTCGTATGATCCCAAGTCAATTACGATGCCATCTTCACCAGATTCGACATCATAATTGCCTGTCCACTCGTGCCATGTCCCAGTGCTAGGAAAGTCAGGAACTTGATAGCCTCCTAGAAAATTTTCTGAGAAATTTGCAATTACGACTACACGAGAACCTTCATCATTCCAACGAGTATAAGCTAATACTTTTGCTTCCGGATTTTCGTGGATAAAATCGATATTTTCTGTATAGAGAGCGTGATTGCTTTTACGCAGATTAGTTAAGCCTTTGTATGATTCAAATAAACCACGATTTAGATCGTTACCTAACAGCGTCCAATCAATTTTGGATGATTCAGGTTGTTTAGGTTTATACTCGCCAAATTCTTCTCCCATCCAAATCAAAGGTACACCAACAGCAGTCATTAGGATGGCTACTCCTAATTTGACCCGGCGAAATGCTTCTTCGTCAAAAATCTCACGGTTTCCCAGTTCAACCATGACATGATTATGGTCGTGGTTGGTGAGGTAATTTACCACATTGGTAGCACCCAAAAAGCCTTGACGCTTGCAGTCAATCACATCTTTGAGACGCTCTAAATCAAACGTATCACCGCAAATGTGTTCTAGAATGCAATGATAAAAACTATCATGCCAGCAACCATCCATTGGCCCATCTACATTGGTAATGCTGGTAGTTTCAGGAATGTGTTCGGCAACATTATAAAAAGGCTTCATGCTAGCAGTGTTTTTGGCTTCCTGAACAATCCAGTGCATAAAGTCGTAGTTAGCAATTTGCCGCGCCGCATCATAGCGAATACCATCAAGATGATATTCTCCAACCCAAAAACGAATTGTATCACCAATAAATTTCCAGGCTGGTTTAATATCTAAATTTTCATCATAATGTTCGTAATTAAACTCGGGCCCCCAATTATTGTCAGGATCGCGAGGTTCGTGATGATACCAGTAATCGTGGTCAATTTGTGTTAAAGGAGCAGATGCTTCTGAGTGGTTATAAATACCGTCAATAATTACACGAATGCCTCTACCATGACACTCATCAATCAAATTTTTTAACTCAGCAGTAGAACCATAACTTGATTCTGTTGCAAAAAAGTGACGAGGATTATAACCCCAACTATAATCACCAGGATATTCTTTAAGTGGCATCAACTCAATAGCATTGACTCCTAGTTCGCACAAATAGTCTAACTTTTCAACTACGTGTTTGTACTTGCCTCGTGCATAAGGGTCGTCCTCGCCACCAGAAAAGTCACCGACATGCAATTCATAAATTACTAATTCGTGGTCAGCAGGTAAAGGTTTATCATCATGTTGCCAAACATAAGTATCGGTAATCCTTTGCCCATCTTTGATCCGGACAATACCATCATCATTTCCACTTTGTTCATCTATATCAGTTGCATAAGGATCTGTAACATCAACCCATTGCTTTGGTTCAAAAAACCATGAATTTGATTGAACGCGGAATTTATATTTGTAAACGCCGTCTTCTAGTTCAACACTTGTACGAAAATAACCATCATCACCTTTTTCCATTGGAATTTCTTGCCAATCAGAAAAAGAACCAATTAATGCTGCTCCTTTGTTATAAGGTGCAAATAAATTAAATTCAATTGGCTTTGCCATAGAAGTGTTTGTAATATCAAGGGGTGATATAAGTATCATCTAATACTTATTTAATTTACAAATCGTTCTAGAGAAATAATTAGCTAGGCAGTGCTTCTATCTTCAGGAATAATTTATGAATTATTTATAAAGTTTAACAATATTTTTTTGATTTTTGGTTGTTTACAGTATTTATTTCTTGGCTAAAATACAGATTTAATATGTAGTAAATCTCATTTATAAAAATAATATGTTTTTAACACTATTACATCTACAGCAGGTTTCTTTTATATGAATATAGTACAAAGCTACGGGTTTGAAGAAAGAAGGTAGAGTAGAAACTTTTTATATCTGATTTATAATTTTATGTTTTGTACCTTCCTTACTTACAAATTAATGTAACTACAAAAAAATCATTAAATAAAACTAATTGTTTTTCTGAGATTGAAACACAGCAGATATTTGGGAAAATTTAGGATGTTTTTACCAAATATCTACTGCAAAATTACTCTTTTTTATTGTTAGCTTGTTGTAGATAACTTAATAACCAATTTGCTGCCGTTGATCTGCGAGTTTGCCGAGGCCCAAATTCTCCAATTTTGTAACCTTTGAAACCTAGTTTTTCTTTCAGCATTTGTTTATTTTCAGCAGGAATGGAACGAGTTAACTTGACAGTTGCGGGGCGAGATGCAATGAAATCTGGTGGTTGTGGGTACTCATTATGCCATTCTGGTGCAACTTGCTTAGTATCCCATTGTGCAATTGATGAGTCATAGCGATAGCCTAAATAATGCCATAGCAACTGATTGACTGTGGCATCATCAAG
The DNA here is from genome assembly GCF_034530815.1 of Nostoc sp. DedSLP03. Classification (NCBI taxonomy): domain Bacteria; kingdom Bacillati; phylum Cyanobacteriota; class Cyanophyceae; order Nostocales; family Nostocaceae; genus Nostoc; species Nostoc sp. DedSLP03. The sequence goes on along the minus strand of NZ_JAVRCK010000023.1, from coordinate 23,221 downwards.
TTTATCGTCAAGAATTGCCCAAATTGTTTCTGTATTAAGTGGTGGCAGGTTAGACATAAACAATTCAAAATTTCAAGTGGAATAACTGACTACTGTTTAAATTACAGCAGTTTTCAGGTATTTAGACTAAGACTTAAATTAGGAGTAGGTTAGTTTAATTACTTGAAAAGCGCTAGAAATATATAAAAACTAGTAGATATTAAGAAAGACTGGAATTAATTTCGCGAGTTGGAGTTAAAAACAGATTGTGTATACACAAAGTAGGTAGACTGGAAATCGTAAAGATTAGACCAGTCTATGCAGAATTCTACAGCACTGCCAAAGATTATCCGCGCCCATGTATTCATTTCTGGGCGAGTCCAAGGAGTGGGTTATCGCTATTCCACTGTCGATACAGCTAGACAATTGGGATTAACCGGTTGGGTGCGGAATCTCCCCGATAATCGAGTAGAGGCAGTTTTTGAAGGGGTACGAGAGGTTGTAGATAACATGGTTCGCTGGTGTCACTCCGGGCCACCTGCTGCTGTAGTTAAAGATATTGTGGTTGAATATGAGGAACCGGAAGGGTTACAGGGATTTGAAGTGAAGCGGGTTGAGTAAATAGTTAGTCATTGGTCACTTGTACTGATACCATTTCTTTGTGAGGCTGCGCTAAATTCTCTTGGCTTCTTTCTTTGCGTTCTTTGCGGTTCGTTTCTTATTTAGTTTGGCGCATCTTCATACAGAATTGGTATGAGTTTCGACTGCATTCAACTACCGCTTGTCGATCGCTCATTGGTTAAATACAAATAAATACCCCAGTGTAATGTCTAAGCTAGTGTAAAAGGATTTGTAGTAAGCACTGAAGTGCTTAAAAATAAGGACTAAAGTCTTTACTACGAGTTTGTTTACCCATCAATTTAAACTTGACAGACCGCTATACCGCCTGTGAAAAATTTTGATTACAATGCAGATGTCCACTAGGCGGCGTGCTGTCTATCCACGTAAATCCAGAAGATACTCAATGAGTAATCAATTAAAAGACTACAATCCCAGCGGCGTAGGTGAAATAAATGGCAACCTCTTAGGTTTGCCCTGCGATTATGAGTCTGCAAACTTGATTGTTTTTGGTGTGCCGTGGGAAGTCACTGTTTCCTATGGTGCTGGCACTGCTAATGGCCCACAGCGAATTCTAGATGCTTCGACTCAATTAGATTTATTCGATTTCGATCACCCTGATGGTTGGAAACAGGGAATTTTTATGGAAGAAATTCCCCAAGATATTTTAGAGAAGAACACATACTACCGCGCTTTGGCAGCCAAAATTATCGGGCGATTAGCCGAAGGTAAACAACTTTCAGATACACCAGATTTAACATCTGTCCTCACAGAAATTAATCAGGCTGGTCAACGGGTTAATCAATGGCTGTTTGAAAATTGTCAGGCAGCGATTAATAATGGAAAGCGAGTTGGAGTCATAGGTGGAGATCACAGTTCGCCTTTAGGTTATTTTCAAGCATTAGCAGCTAAATATCCAAACTATGGCATTTTGCACATTGATGCCCACGCAGATTTACGCGATGCTTATGAGGGATTTGAGTTTTCCCATGCGTCGATTATGTTTAATGCGATGAAAATACCGCAAATTACTAAGTTAGTGCAGGTAGGTTTGCGTGATATTAGTCATGATGAAGTGCAAATGATTGACCAATCTGATAGTCGCATTATTGCTTATTACGATCCCGCTATTAAGCAAAAGCTTTACTCTGGCACAACTTGGATTGATTTATGCCGAGAAATTATCAGTCATTTACCTGAGTATGTTTATATTAGCTTTGATGTCGATGGCTTAGATCCAAAACTATGTCCGAGTACGGGTACTCCTGTTCCAGGTGGGTTGGAATTAGAGCAAACTTTTTGTCTGTTCCGAGAATTGGTCAATAGTGGAAGAAAAATTATTGGCTTTGATATCTGCGAAGTTGGTGATGCGGAATGGGATGGTAATGTGGGAGCGCGGGTAGTTTACAAGCTGGCAAATTTGATGGATTTATCAAACAGAATTCAGGAGTCAGGTGGTTGTCTAGCGCAGTCGAGGTGAGTCAGAATGGGCTAAACGCCCTGCTACCGCTAACAGAATTAATTCTGTACGACACTTCTCTACGTTCGCGTAGCGTCTGTCTGCGACACGCTACGCAACGCCAATGGCATGACTTCTCTACAAGAGTCCGCGATAGCGCAGCAGTAGCCAGTATTCGAGCGTTGCGCGTAAACAAAAAGTTTTAAAATTCCCACTAAATTATTCGCGTAATACCAATTCAATTAACGATCGCAACACATCTTTGAAGTAAAGACGCGATCGATCGCGTCTGTACAAATGGTCTATTTGTCACATTCTTTAGACACAGCGTCAATTATCCACCTTTTCAGTCCGAGAGTGATTAGCGATCGCCTGTTTTTTGCTGATTATTCTTACTGCATTTTTTGTTTAATTTGTCAATGCGTAAGTCTTGGCTTCTTTTCAGTTTTCCTACTCTGCATACTCAGCTTTTTCCGCCATGTCTCCATATAAATGTAAAACACTGGAGTCAGATAGAGAGTTAATATCTGAGAGAACACCAATCCACCAACGATCGCAATCCCCAAAGGACGACGCGCTTCTGAACCTACTCCTGTCCCCAGAGCAATGGGTAATGTTCCAATTAAAGCTGCCATTGTCGTCATCATAATCGGACGGAAGCGAATCAAACAAGCGGCATAGATGGCATCAAAGGAATTTTTTCCTTCCTTTCGCTGGGCTTCTATGGCAAAATCCACCAGCATGATGCCGTTTTTCTTGACGATGCCCACTAACAGGATAATACCGATGAAAGAGTAAAGATTTAAATCAACCTGGAAAATCAGCAGCGTCAATAATGCACCAAAACCCGCCGAAGGCAGACCGGAAAGAATGGTGATTGGGTGAATAAAATCCTCATAGAGGATACCGAGAATTAGATAGATTACTAAAATAGACACCAACAACAGCACGCCTAAATCGTTGAAGGATTGTTGGAAGGTTTGGGCTGAACCTTGAAAGCTGGGGGTAATTGTTGAGGGTAGTACCTCACTGGCTACTTGCTTGATAGTATCTGTAGCCTGACTTAGAGACGTTCCTGGGAGCGTGTCAAAAGAGATAGTTGCAGAGGGGAGTTGAGCAACGTGAGTAACCGTGAGTGGGCCGACACTCTGAGTAATATTAGCGATCGCACTCAAAGGAACAAGTTTTCCAGTACTTGATTGCACATAGAGCATCGATAGAGCGCTAGGATCTCGTTGAAATTCCGGTTTTACTTCTAAGATTACATAGAATTGGTCATTTGGGGTATAAATAGTTGACACCTGGCTAGAACCATAAGCAGCGCTGAGGGTTTGTTCAACTTGTTGAGCCGTAATGCCAAGGGTTGCAGCTTTGTTGTGGTCAAATTTGACTTGGATTTGAGGAGTGCTGAGTTGTAGATCGCTGTCAACGTTCTGGAGTCCTGGTAGGGTTTTGACTTTATCTACAAGTTTAGGAACGTATTGGCGCAGGTCTTGTAAATTCAAACTCTGCAACGTGAACTGATAAGTAGAGTTGGTTTGTTGTCCGCCGATGGGAATAGCTGGTGGAGAACGCAGAAATGTCTTAACCCCAACTACACGTCTCAACTTAGGGGTTAACTCTTGAATGATTTGGTCAGCACTCAGTTGACGTTGAGAACGTGGCTTGAGCCGAATCGTAATTCGCCCAGAGTTCACCGAGGCATTCGGGCCACTTGCACCGACAATTGAGTCCACGGCTTCAATGTTAGGGTCTTGACGAATGATATCAACAACTTTTTGTTGGTGACGCCGCATATCATCAAAAGAAATATCTTGCGCTCCTTTGGTGTTGGCCGTCAGTTGTCCGGTGTCTTCTGTAGGAATAAATCCTTTGGGAACGATGACGAACAAATAGACGGTCATTACCAGCAGAATGCCAGAACCAATCAGTGTCATCAAGCGGTATTTTAAGACAGGCTTAAGAGTCCAATCATATCCCCGCAGTAGTAAATCAAATGCTCGTTCTGAAACTCGATATAGCAGATTTGGTCTTTGTTGATGTGAACGCAGAAAGCGACTGCATAACATGGGGGTGAGACTGAGGGAAACAAAACCCGAAACCAAAATTGCCACTGCGATCGTCACGGCAAATTCATGAAATAATTTCCCGATTATTCCACTCATGAACATAATCGGGATGAACACCGCCACTAGGGAAAGGGTCATTGACAAAATTGTGAAGCTGATTTCCCTCGATCCCTTCAATGCCGCGTTTAGGGGAGATTCGCCCATTTCTCGATAACGGACGATATTTTCTAATACAACGATCGCATCATCCACAACAAAGCCCACAGAGAGGGTCAAAGCCATGAGTGAAAGGTTGTCTAGGGAGAAACCCGACAGATACATCACCGCAAAAGTGCCAATGATCGCTACAGGTAGCGCCAAACTGGGAATCAGCGTCGCAGTGATGTCACGCAAGAATAAGAAAATAACTAAGACAACTAGACAAACCGAGAGAACCAAGGTAAATTTCACATCATTTACAGAGGCTCGGATGGTTTGGGAGCGATCGTACATAATCCCCATTTCAATGGATTTGGGAACTTGTTCGCGGAGTGTAGGTAAAAGTTCTTGGATGGCATCAACGATATTTACCGTATTGGCTCCCGGTTGCGGCTGCACAGCTAGAACAACAGAATGGCGATTTGTTACTTTGCGATCGCTATACAAATTCGAGACTTTGACGTTTTGTTCGCTGTCAATTACCTGCCCCAAATCTTGGAGCCGCACGGGCGCACCATTTTTGTAAGTTACAATTAGCTGGCGATAGCTGGCAGCATCGGTGAGTTGACCGTTCGCCTGAATCGTATAACTTTTGTAAGTATCAGAGAGACTACCAGTTGGCAAGTTGACATTTCCCTGTTGAATGGCAGTTTTTACCTGATTTAGACCAATTCCCCGCGATGCCAACTCTCGCGGGTCAACCTGAACGCGGACTGCATATTGCTGTTGACCAAAAACTTGTACCTGAGCCACACCATCAATCATCGAAATTGGTTGACCAACTGTTACCTCTGCGTATTCATCTACTGTCGAGATTGGCTGTGTCTCCGAATACATATAAAGGAAGAGTATCGGTGAGACAGACGGGTTAACTTTGCGGTATGTGGGAGGGTGAGGCATTCCGGCGGGCAGTTGTCCGGCGGCTGCTGAAATCGCCGCCTGTACATCTTTGGCGGCATCTTCCACTCTGCGGCTAAAGTCAAATTGTAAGGAGATGTTAGTGCTGCCTGTGGAACTGGTGGAATTGAATGAATTTAGTCCGGCAATTTCGGTAAACTGTCTTTCTAAGGGTGCGGCGACCGAAGATGCCATTGTTTCTGGGGTAGCACCTGGGAGACTAGCAGAGACAGAAATAAAAGGATATTCAACGTTGGGTAGCGCGCTGATGGGTAACAGTAGATAACTCATGAGACCGAAAATGAGGATACCCATCATTACCAAAGTGGTCATGACTGGACGACGGATGAAGAGTTCTGAAAGGTTCATGAGTTTTGTTCTCCCAGAAATGTGGTAGCGATGCGATCGCTAAATATGAATGCAATTGTATTGAACCGTAGACGGGGAGCGGTGAAGCATTGCGCAGAAAGGGGGTTTCTCCATGAACAACTGCTGTTAGCGCAGCGTTAGCGACGCAGGAGGGCTTGTCGCAGGCTATCGCTCCAGGCGTAGAGAAGCCAGTGTGCCCTTGCGGTTTCCCGACTTGTTCGCTTTTAGCGTTCCCGCAGGGTAGCAACAGGCGCGACGCAGAGAGAAGAAATTTTTAACTATTTTGTTTTAGGTTTATATTTCATAAAAGCAAATACAGGACAATTCTTTTCTGCTACGGTAAATATCTTTAATTTTGAATTTTGAATTTTGAATTTTGAATTGTTATTGCTGGGCTAATAAGCGAGAACGAATTAGGCTCAAATCAGGTTGAACATTTGACAGACGTTGATAAACAGATTCAGCTAATTGTTCGCGTTGTTCGAGGTATAATTCGACAGCATCTCGATGTCGAAGGTAGTAGCCAATTGTTAGGTATACATCAGATAATGACAAAGATGAATAACGCCCAACAATAGATTCAGGGGATGCACCATCTTGAAAACTACGAATCACCAGTTCTAGCAAAACCCTTGTATTACCTACCCGAATTGCACCTGTTGCATCTTCATTTAAGGGAGGAATTTCTTTTTCTATTGCTAAAGTCATAGTCGTAATTTTTCCAAAAACGCTAGTATCTAGATTTTAGTGTGTTGCTATTTTGTAATTCGTAATTCGTAAGACTATATTGCTTGTAGAAAATCACGATCGCCCACCTGAAAATGAAAATACCCGCCGGAATTTAACTTGATTAAGCTTCTTCCGCCATGATTCCATATAGATATAGAACACGGGTGTTAAATACAGAGTTAATATCTGAGAAAACACTAGCCCGCCCACAACTGCAATCCCTAGAGGACGGCGGGATTCGGAACCAGCCCCAAATCCGATCGCAATAGGCAAAGTTCCCATTAATGCTGCCATTGTCGTCATCATAATTGGACGGAAGCGCACCAAACAGGCTTGATAAATTGCCTCAGAGGGTTTTTTCAATTCTTCTCGCTGGGCTTCAATGGCAAAATCCACCATCATAATCCCGTTTTTCTTGACAATGCCCACCAACAGAATTATGCCGATGAAGGAATAAACATTCAGTTCAACATGGAATATCATCAGCGTTAACAATGCCCCAAAACCAGCTGATGGCAAACCGGAAAGAATTGTAATTGGGTGAATGAAATCCTCATAGAGAATACCCAGGATCAGATAAATTACTAAGATGGCGATCGCTAACAATAAACCCAAACTCGGCAGTGAACTTTGAAATACTTGGCTTGCACCCTGAAAGCTGGTACTAATGCTCTTAGGAATCACTTGATCGATCAGTTCTGTAATTTTTTGATTAGCATTTCCCAAGGACGCACCTGGGGCGAGGTTAAAGGAAATGGTAGCAGCGTTCATCCGACCGTTATGATTAACCATTAACGGGCTGACTCCCTGAGATAGTTTGGCGAATGTCTTCAGAGGAACTGCTACTCCTGTGCTGGAGTTAATGTATAAGGTCAACAGAGCATTAATATCTTGCTGATATTGCGGTGCTAATTCCAAAATCACCTGATACTCATTGGTTGCTGCATAGATGGTTGAAACTTGGTAGGAACCGTAAGCACTTCTAAGGGTATTTTCGATTTGCTCGGCGGTGATTCCATAAGTTGAGGCTTTATCGCGGTCAATGTCAATTTGAATCTGGGAAGCAAATTGTAAATCGCTGTTGACATCCTGGAGTTCTGGCAAGTTCTTCATCTTCAGAACAAGTTGCGGAACATATTCCTGCAAGGGTTTGACATCAGAACTCTGAAGTGCAACCTGATAAAGTCCTGTGCTTTGTTGAGCGCCAATGGGTATCGCTGGCGGATTTTGTAAGAATACTTGGATGCCTGGAACAGTGGCGAGTTTGGTTCGCAAATTTTGCACGATTTCGTCAGCCCCTAGTTGACGCTGCGATCGCGGTTTTAACCGAATAAATAAACTACCGGAATTGGCTGCAACTGCTGCTCCACTGCCATTAGCACTGGCTCCTGCGCCAATATTAGAGTTGACTGCATCTACATTTGGATCTTCACGAATCAGGTTAGCAACTGTCTGCTGATGCTGGACAAGATTATCAAAAGATGCATCTTCGGCTGCTTGGGTAACACCTGTAATTTGTCCGGTATCTTCGCTAGGAATAAAGCCTTTGGGAACTACCAGCAACAACCCAACTGTCACTGCCAAGAGAACGACAGATAAAATCATCGTGGTGCGGTGATATTTTAAGACTTTTTTCAGACTCCAATCGTACAAACCGAGGAAGCGATCGAAGACATATTCGGAAGCTTGATATAACCGACTTTGATTAGCATGGTCTACAGGACGCAGAAAACGGCTGCACAACATCGGAGTCAAGGTCAAAGACACGAAACCAGAGACGAGAATTGCCACTGCGATCGTCACAGCAAATTCATGAAATAATCGCCCCAGTACTTCACTCATGAACAACATGGGAATGAAGACTGCAACCAAAGAAAGGGTCATCGATAAAATTGTGAAACCAATTTCTCTCGACCCATTCAACGCCGCTTCTAAGGGACGTTCCCCCATTTCCATGTGGCGGACGATATTTTCTAGCATGACGATCGCATCATCCACAACGAAACCCACTGAAAGGGTCAACGCCATCAATGACAGGTTATCTAGTGAGTAGTGCAGCAAATACATCACTGCAAAAGTACCAATCAGCGAAACGGGTAATGCCAAACTGGGAATCACCGTGGCTGAGAGGTTCCGTAAAAAGATGAAAATTACTAAGATAACTAGAGCGATCGTCAAAATCAACGTGAATCTGACATCATCTACTGAATCTCGAATCGATTGAGACGCATCATAGAGAATCCCAATTTCTACTGATGCCGGAATCTGCGATCGCAAATCCGGGAGCAATTTCTTAATCGTGTCTACAACTTGCACCGTATTGGTTCCGGGCTGCCTTTGAATGGTGAGAATAATGGCGCGAGTATTGTTATACCAGCTTGCTACCTTGTCATTTTCTACGCTGTCAACAATCCGACCCAGTTGATTGAGATAGATGGGCATTCCATCTTTATAAGATACTATTAACTGACGATAAGCAGCCGCATCCTCAAGTTGACCGTTAGTTTGGACTGTAAAATTCTTGTGATTTCCTGAAAGACTGCCGGTAGGCAAATTAACGTTACCTTGTTGAATCGCCGTCGCTACCTGATCTAGCCCAATTTGTCGCGCTGCCAATTGCTGCGGATCGAGTTGAATACGAGCCGCATACTTTTGGGAACCGTAGACAGCTACCTGTGCTACCCCATTGATTGTAGATAGCTTTTGCGCTAAATAAGTCTCGGCATAATTGTCTACCTGGGAAAGCGGCAGAGTAGGAGAGTCTAAGTAAAGGTAGAGAATCGGTTGATCTGCGGGGTTAACTTTGCTGTAGGTGGGAGGATTGGGTAAATCGTTAGCAATTTGCCCCGATGCTCCCGATATCGCAGCTTGTACATCCTGCGCTGCATCATCAATGTTCCGACTCAGGTTAAATTGCAGGGTAATTTGAGTCTGTCCCAGAGTGCTAGTTGAGTTAAGCGAATCGAGTCCAGCAATACTAGAAAATTGCTTCTCTAGGGGACGGGCAACCGATGCTGCCATTGTTTCGGGGCTGGCTCCCGGTCGGGAAGCGCTGACCTGAATTGTGGGATAATCTACACTTGGTAAATCGCTGATTGGTAGCAAGCGATAACTCATAAAACCGAAGATCAAAATCGCCGCCATCACCAGAGTCGTCATGATCGGGCGACGGATAAATGGTTCTGAAAGGTTCATGATTCACCTCCACCAGACTTAGGAGATTCTCCCCCTGTTCCCCTTCCTCTTCTTGGGGAATTTCCACCTGTATTTGAGTCATTGCCAGCTGTTTTGATGCGGATTTTGCTGCCAGAAACAAGGTTCGCTTGACCATCGGTAACAATTTTATCGCCTGGTTGCGGCCCTTTCTGAATCACATCTAGCCCCTGAATGGTGCTGCTAACTGTAACTGGAACGTTTTCTACTGTCATGTCTGGCTTAACTACAAAGACAAATTGTCCATCGGGGCCATTCTGCACGGCTTGGGAGGGAACAACCGTTGCATTTGGTTGTTCAGTCAGCGTTAAGGTTGCGTTGACAAATTGACCGGGAAATAAGTGTCCCTGAGTGTTATCAAAGTCGCCAATTAGTTGAATTGTCCCCGTAGTGTTATCGACCGTATTATTGACAAACGTCAAAGCACCTGGTATTGGATGAGATGGATTATCGGGGAACGTTACATCTACCTTCAGCTTGCCATTCTGCATATACTTTTGTACTTGGGGCAGATTTGTTTCAGGAATGGAAAAAGCAACTTGAATCGGGCGAATTTGGGTGATGGTAACAAGTGGAGTCGTGCTGTTGGCTTGTACCACATTCCCCTGAGTCACGAGAATATTGCCAGCGCGACCATCAATCGGCGCATAAATTTTGGCGTAAGATAATTGCACTTTGGTATTTTCTAATGCTCCTTGGTCTGAAACGACAACAGCTTGAGCATTAGCGATCGCCGCTCGATCGCCTTGGACAACAGCCTGAGCATTAGTCAACGCCACGCGATCGCTTTTCAAAACTGCCTCAGCATTAGCGATCGCTTCTCGATCTGCTTGTAGGGTTGCTGTCGCCGATTTGCTATTGGAAACGTATTGCTGTGCTTGATCTAAACTAATCGCGCCTTTCTTATACAACGCACTATAGCGATCGCTCTGTCCCTGAGCAAATTCTGCTTGCGCTCGATCTTTAGCTAAATTCGCTTCGGCTTGTCGGACTAAGGCTTGGTCTTTGACTAAAGTGGCTCTGGCTTGGTCTATCTGACCCAAATCTCTGGTTAACGCATCTCTAGCTTGTTGTACCGAGGCTTGGTCTTTTGCTACAACACCTTGAGCTTGCTGAATTGCAGCAGCTTGCGATCGGTCATCTAGGGTAAACAAAAGTTGTCCCTTTTTCACATCTTGACCTTTCTTGAAATAAACGCCAACGATCCGTCCGCTAGCTTGGGGCGTAATCGATACTGTAGACCCCGCTTGCACGTTACCGATCGCCTGCAATTGTAAAGGAACCGTTTTTTGTGTCACCATCGCCACAGTTACAGGTGTAACTTGTTGCTTATTACGCCCAGATTTTTCACTTTTGTCTGACTTGGCTGCACCTGCATAAATGCTAAAAAAACCTAGTCCAGCCAGTAATAGCACGCCCAAAATTATCAAAGTAATCTTTTTCTTTTTTGGCGATCGCGGTAGCTCTGGTTCTATGCTGTTCTCAGTCAAATCGTTAGAAATTTCATGGTTCATCAGAACCTCCAATGCATTTTAATTAATATTAAAAACCGTGAAATCCTTTACTACCTCAACTGCCGCCGATCCTAATTTCATTTGAGGCGGCACATCTAAATAATTCGTTTTTTCCGGTTTGCTTGATGTGCCTTGTCAAATCATGATGATTTTGTTTATTATAAATCAAACAAATAATATTTATAAATACGTCTTAAGTAATCATATTTAAAATATCTCATTATCTTAAGGGATACTTTTTTACCTGCGTTTACTTATTATTTTTTAGCTGCCGATATAGAAGGTGGAGAGCTTGTTTTTCTATCTGTCTAACTCGTTCCCGACTAATACCCATACGCTGACCAATTTGTTCTAGAGAAAGTTCATTTCCATCTAGTAAACCAAAGTGTAAGTTTAAGATTTCTTGTTGTTGTCTAGATAAACTTGACAATAAGTCTTCAAGTTCCTGATTGAGAAATTGCTCAGTAGTATAACCATTTTGAGAATATCTATAATCTTCGATTAAATCTTCTAACTTGACATCTTTTTCTGAACCAACTTGCAGATCGAGAGAGATAGTTTGACGAGCCAAAGTTAGATATTGTCGAATCTGATTAGGCTCCAAAGCAAGTGCATAAGCAATTTCCGTAGTGGTAGGAACGCGACCTAGTTTTTGAGATAACTCTCGCTGAACGCGCTTAATTTTGTTTAACTTATCATTGATGTGAATCGGTAATCTAATTGCGCGTCCTTGTTGAGCGATCGCTCTGGTAATTCCTTGACGAATCCACCAGTAAACGTAGGTTGAAAATCTGTATCCTAAAGCCGGATTGAATTTTTCAATTCCTCTTTCCAAACCCAAAGTACCTTCTTGAATTAAGTCCATCAGTTCTAAGTTCCGTCTCTGATATTGCTTGGCAATTGACACCACGAGCCGAAGATTAGACGCCATCATTTTCTGCTTGGCTTTTTTCCCTTGATTTAGCTTTTGAAGTAGTTCTTGTTCGCTTAACTGCATCTGATTAGCCCATTCTGACAGTGTGGGGGTACGATTTAATTTAACAGTCAGTTTTTCGGATTCAGCAAGTATTTTTATCATTTGTTGAACTTGTTGGGCAAAAAAAACTTCTTGCTCTTGGGTTAACAGAGGTATCCGCCCAATTTCTTGAAGATAAGCACGTACCGTATCAGTTGTATATTGAGATGCTTGGCTTGTGTTAGTAGCTTTAGTATCTGGCAATGATGTTAAGTTACTCATGTTGAGTTAGCCTCTACCGATTAATTGGGGTATTTTTTATTGGGAAAAAAGTGCAAATAGTGACTTGATGGCCCATAAAGGGTTTTATAAAAAAACCAGGTATCAAGTACTAGTTCCAAAAGAGCAATCAATACCCAAATTGCTAATGAAACAATTACAGGTAGGCTGAGATCGGGAAATTTCCTTTGCAAATCGATAATGCCAAATAGCAGTAAAAATACAAGGGAAACTCCTAGAAGAAATGACAGCTTGACAATTGCGAGAATGAACCGACTCATCTCTAATATGCGATTATAAAGCCGAGAAAATCTTTCCAGGATTTCTTCCATATTATTGATGACAAGTAAAATTTGTTGTTGGTGCAAATGGGTAGCTAAAGAGCATTGTTGCTGCACTTGCGTCAATTCATGTTCATTCTTGAAATTATCTAAAAGCTTGTCCCAAGATAATACCTGAGAGCTATTTGACCAAGTTGGGAAATCTTTTAAATGTAAGGGAACTAAATAGTTAATCAGTGCGATCAGAGTTTTATCAAAATTACTGAGTTCGGGGGGAAGAGATTGAGTTAGACGAATCAGTTGGTCAATTTGAATCTGAAGTGTATAGTAATCTTCATATCTTCTTTGAGCGATCAACTGACTAGTAAAAGTAAGAAAAACAATTAACACCCCCAATAAAGCAGCTAGGGACTGGGATACAGCAGAAAAAAATTCAATCGCTACCTGTTTAGGTACTGTCAGCCAAGGGGCGTTTTCCCGCATAGCAAAAATTAAGGTGGCAACAAATACAAGCCCAACGATCGCTAGCTGATGGCGGGTAACAATAGCTATGATTGTCCGCACTAAAGGAGTGTTGCTGAGTTGAACCAAGATTTGCAAACCTGGTACTGGTTCACAAATTTGAAGTCGTTGAGCTTTGCGGGTTGACATGATAGAAAGATACAGTTCCTAGCTTGTTAAAGTAAGGCAGGAGGCAAATAGTGCAGCGTTAACGAGTCTGCAAGTAGGTAGGTGGTCACTTCGACTACGCTCAGTGACCACCTACCATGTCGGCTTCATTTCCCACGCTGCAAACTCAGATGATTGGCCCCAGACTGAATCAATTTGCTCAGATCAGCAACAGCGCTAGCATACTGAGGATCGGCTAATGTCGCTAAGGTTTGGTTTTGCACTAAGGCTTTTTGTTGTGCCTCGGTTAATGCCACGTTAATATCTGGAGCAATGCCGACATGATTGATATCTCGACCTTTTGGTGTGTAGTATTTAGCGATCGTTAGTTTCAGCCCCGAACCATCCTCTAGTGGCTCTACGGCTTGAACTAAACCTTTCCCGAAGGTACGAGTTCCTACTAAGGTGGCGCGATTGTCGTCTTGTAGCGCTCCCGAAAGAATTTCGCTGGCGCTGGCAGATCCCTTATCAACCAGTATCACTAAGGGTTTGTCTGTGAGAGGATGTCCCGATGCATTGTAGCTCTCTTTCACTTGGTCTCGATTTACCAAAGACACGATCGCTCCTTGCTTCAACCACATACTGGCAATTTGCAAACTCGCATCCAACAGTCCACCCGGATCGGAACGCAGATCCAAAACGTAGCCCTGTACCTGTTGTTTTTCTAATGCTTCAATTGCCTGATGCATCTGGGCGGGAGCAGTTTGCGTAAACTCTGGCAAACGAATGTAACCAATCTTACCCGTCGGCGTTGTTTGCGTGTTGTAAGTTACAGGATGGATAGCAATATTGGCGCGGGTAAGTTGGAAAGTTTGCGATTGATTGCCCCGTTGAATCATGAGTACTACCTTGGTTCCCACCGGGCCGAGAATCCGCTTCACGGCATCGTCAATTTTCATGCCCTGAGTTTTTTGACCGTTAATTTGGACAATTACATCGTCCGGTAAAATACCCGCTTTAAAAGCAGGGGTTCCTTGAATTGGGGCGACAACGGTTAAGGCTTTAGTTTTTTCATTCTGTGCCAGTTCCAGCCCTACGCCAGTGAGGTTGCCAGAAATATCGTTATTTAGGGCTTTAAATTCTTGTGGATCGAAAAACTCGGTGTAGCGATCGCCTAATTTCGCCACCATTTCTTGAATCGCCCCATAAGCCTCTTTCTTAGAACTATAAGAACGGCTAAGATACTGCTGGCGAATTGCTTGCCAATCTTGATGGTTAAAACTGCCATCAACATAATTTTTATCTAGGATTTGCCACACTTCATCCACCATTTTTTGAGAGCTAGGTTGCGGTTTACCTAGAGCTTTGGAAGTGTAGAGACTAGTTCCGACAAAGATTGTGGCTATAACAGCCAGTTCTATCTTGACGAGCAATTTTTGTTTAAACATACTTTAATTCTTGAAGAATAATCGAGAATTCAGAATCCAGAATTCAGAATGTAATCAATCAAGGGACGAATACCCATAGTTGCAGATAATTTCTTCTGAATTCTCACAGATGACTCCTGAATTATGTTTTGATAAAACTGTACAAAACACCAAAAAAACCATTCATTTGAGAAGTCCATAAGCATTATGTAATCATAATTACCAATGACAAATGACTAATGACAAATTACGAATTATCTTGAGATTTTCCTTTGCGGTGGGGATAGGCAGTCTTAAAAATATCCTGAATTTTAGTCTTTTGTTCAGCAGTAAGATTCAGGCTAAACACTGCTTTACGCATTTTTTCGCCTTTTTGTAATTTCGTTGACAATTCCTTTACCTGATCTGGGGTCAGAACTGCCTCAACTTGCTTGCGAATTTCTTCGCGTTTGTGAGCGCGTTCTGGTGTATTCGCTGCCGGAGAGTTTGTCGTAGAAGTATCAGATACCTTTGTGCCAGAATCATTCCCTTGAGACACATCTGGAGATTTAGAACTGGTGCAACCTGTCATTCCTGCAATTAGGATAGTTGCAAGTAGCAGGGTTGGTAAAATTATCTGTTTTTTAATCATTTATTTTTCTGATTTTTGTTGTGTGTAATAGAACTGTGCTGATTCAATTTCGGTTTATGACTGTTTAGCAGATGTTTAAAAAGTTGCTAATTTACTTACACCAGCTAATCTTAAAATTTGGAACGAGTTTGCACATGAGCTATAATTCCTAACCTGACCAGTAAAAAAGTACTCAAATTCTTGTGACTTTTTTCCTAATTTAGAAATTATTAATTAGTCGGAACGGTTCTACCCATACTAGAGACAGATTCGTTATATAGAAAGAGAGTTTAATTTCAACAGCACCTATCTCTCAGCTTCCTGTCTTCTGCACCTATTTCCCTCTAAAATAGTGAAAATACCTATGGTTTTGTTACAAAGACCATTGAGTTGGAACAGTTCTATGGTTAGCTTGACCTACCCATCTTTTCGTCTGTTGCTTTACCTAGAGTGGCTGTTATTAGCCACGGCAGTGTTCATGGAAGTTCTGCTGCCGTTTCAGTTGTCTTGGTCTTTACCGCTAGGAGTGATGGCGATCGCAACTTTCAGCTTGATGGGTTTGAGGCTACCAATGGTGAAGCCGGAAAGCAAACTAATTTATACAGCCCTGGAATTCGGTTTAATTTTGCTACCAGCAACTCAACATACTTTATCGACTCGCTCCGTTTTTCTGCTGTGTCTGGTATTGGTAATGCGGAGTTGTCTCATATTTAAGCGATCGGGACAGTTGGCTGTCTTGATTTTATCTCTGCTTGCTTATGGAACACTACTTTTATCAAGACCGATTGTACCTGAGAATTTTCTGCCAGATAAGCTGATCCTCATGTCCTGGGATTGGCGATTAAGTAATATATTATTGTTTAGCTTAACGTTAGTATTCGCTTTATTGTTAATTAATGCTCTGCTTGCAGAGCGCCAAAGTCGAGAGCAGTTAGAAATTGCCCATCAGCAATTAGAGATCATCAATCAACAACTGTGCCAGTATGCTCTGCGGATTGAAGATCAAGCAACCTTGCAGGAACGCAACCGAATTGCCCGCGAAATTCATGATGGGTTGGGACACACTCTCGCCGCCCAAACCATTCAAATTAATAATACTCTGTTGTTTTGGCAATCAAATAATGACAAAGCATTAACATTTCTCAAACAGGCAAAAGAACTGGGGGCTGAGGCGCTGTTAGAAATTCGGCGATCGCTTTCGGTTTTGCGTTCAAATCCTTTGCAAGGGCAATCTCTCAAATCAGCCATTGAAAAGCTGCTGACAGATTTTCAGCAAACTACAGGTATTCAACCATCTTGTAAAATCGATCTCCCGCATACCCTACCAACAGAAGTAAACACGGCTTTATTCCGCATTGTGCAAGAATCACTGACAAATATTTGCAAACACGCCGAGGCGACGAGTGTCACCGTTAAACTTCTGGCTCACACTGGGATGATTCATCTGTCAATCGAAGACAATGGAAAAGGTTTTAACCCCACTCAAAATACAACCGGGTTTGGATTACAAGGGATGCGAGAACGGTCGGTTGCACTAGGCGGCCAGTTAAATCTCCACAGTCAACTAGGAACAGGTTGCTGTATTTCTGTTTCTTTGCCACTCTCAAAGCTATTGGTGTTTTAGCTTATGATTCGGATTTTATTAGTTGACGATCAGCATCTTATTCGCCAGGGACTTAAGAGTATGCTTGAGTCCAATGCAGAGATGCAGGTAATCGGTGAGGCGGAGAATGGACAACGGGCACTCGATATTATTGCCGCACTCAAACCCGATATTGTACTAATGGATATTCGGATGCCCGTAATGGATGGAGTTGCTACCACAAAAGCGATCGCTCAACAATATCCTGAAATTAAGGTTCTCGTCCTCACCACCTTCGATGATGATGAGTATGTTTTCCAGGCGATGCGGCTGGGTGCAAAGGGCTATTTGCTCAAAGACACCGAACCAGATGAATTAATGTTGGCAATTCGATCCGTCTACAAAGGACAAACCCTACTCGGCCCGGGATTGTTTGAGAAAGCACTCACGCCGCTTACTGCACCTGTCCAGTCTTTGCAACCCCCTCCAGAATTAGCGCAACTCACAGCCAGAGAATTAGATGTATTGCGGTTAATTGCTTGTGGAGCCAATAACCGAGAAATTGCCGAATCGCTGTTTCTTTCAGAAAACACTGTTAAGAACTATGTTACTAATATTCTCAGTCGCTTGAGTTTACGCGATCGCACTCAAGCCGCTTTGTTTGCCCATTCGTTGTTTAGTGGACTTAAGTAAATTCTACTTGGGTAAGGTTATGGTTCGCTAAAAAGACAATGTATTGGCATTGCAGGTCGATGTATTGGCATTGCAGGTCGATGTATTGGCATTACAAGTCGATGTATTGGCATTACAAGTCGATGTATTGGCATTACAAGTTGATGTATTGGCATTACAAGTCGATGTATTGGCATTACAAGTCGATGTATTGGCATTACAAGTCGATGTATTAGCATTACAAGTCGATGTATTGGCATTACAAGTCGATGTATTGGCATTGCAGGTCGATGTATTGGCATTGCAGGTCAAGATTTGATGCAAGAAGTCAGTGCACATTGTGGATTAATGCACAACCACTGAATATAGATATTTTTACATACCCTTTCAGGGATAATTCTTGTTATACAGCAGCCTACAGGGAGAACTAAATATGACATCTCCAGAAACGGTTACATGGCTACAAGAACGTACAAGTTTAGGAATTCTCTCGCCTGAAGTATTAAATGCGATCGCTCAAGTAATTGAAGAACGAGTTGTAAGTGCCGAAACTGACTTAGTTAGTGAAGGCAATTCTCCAGAAGCCCTTTATATTCTTGTAGAAGGTCAACTCGAAAGCAATACCACCAATCAAAACAACCCAGCTTTAGCTTGTGGATTTCTCCCCGGTGCAGTGATTGAACTCAAAGAATTGCTGTTGGATGAATCAACTCCATTCACAATTACGACAGTAACCGAATGTCACTTGTGGGTTGTACCTGCTGCTAAATTTCGGGAATTAGTCACTCAATACCCCGAAATTGCTAAAGCTTTTTCGCGTCAATTGGCTCAAGAATTAGCTCAGGTAACATCTGCACTTGGCTATGAACAAGAACGTTCTATTGCCTTGCGCCCATATTTAGTTACCAAAGCACAACGCGGAATTGTCGGTACAAGTCGCTATGCTGTGCGGTTGCGAGAGCAAATTCGAGAAGCAGCTGGCGATCGCAAATCAGTAGATATTTTCGGAGAACCAGGGTTAGAAAAAGACAATATAGCAGCTCTCATCCACTTTGGTTCTCCCAAACGGCGAGAACCAATTATTAAAGTAAATTGTGGTATTCTCCAAACTAGCGGTGCAGATTTATTTGGTCGTGCTGGCGGCAAACCAGGGCTGTTGGAATGGTTGGGAGAAGGTACTTTAGTTCTCAACAATATCCAAGAATTGCCCGAAGAATTATTACCTGCGGTGACGGAGTTGCTCAAAACTGGTAAATATACCCCCGTCAGTCGTTCTGGAGATTCAACACCCGAACCTCGTCCCAGTCAAGCCAGAATTCTGATTGTTTCAGAAAAAACTCAGCCAACAGTTGAACGTTTTGTTGGTCACATTATTAAAGTGCCACCGCTACGGGTGCGGAAAGCTGATATTCAGACACAGGTCGAATATTATACCAGTCTTTATACACGCTCTAGAGGGATTTCTAAACCGCACATTACCCCAGAAGCTTTGCGTCGCCTCCAGTCTTATGATTTTCCTGGTAATCTCAGGGAATTGAAAAATCTGGTAGAAAGAGCGATTGCCCAAGCTGAGGGTGCAAATGAATTAACAGAAGAAATTTTCTGGCAAGCCGAAACTAAGAAAAAACGATTTCGGGTAAATTTGTTAAATGCCTATCCTAATTTGCGGCGATTTTTACGTAGTGATTGGTGGCCCGATCGCATTAATTATGGTTTTACTGCAACGGCTTTTGCGATTATTGTGGCAATATTATTTATTGGGCCGCAAACCCGCGATCGCAATTTCGTCTTAAATCTATTTTGGGCTTGGTGGTGGCCTTTCTTCTTATTTCTCTTTCCCTTTTTGGGTCGTATTTGGTGTTCTGTTTGTCCCTTCATGATTTATGGAGAAATCACCCAAAAGCTCTCTTTATGGCTGTGGCCTCGAAAACTCAAGCGCTGGCCGAGAGAACAAGCTGAAAAATGGGGCGGATGGTTCCTCTTTGGTTTATTTACCCTCATTTTCTTATGGGAAGAACTCTGGCATTTAGAAAATACAGCTTACCTCAGCGCTTGTTTGCTGCTATTAATTACTGCTGGGGCGATGATTTTCTCGGCTCTTTTTGAGCGGCGGTTTTGGTGTCGCTATCTCTGTCCCATCGGCGGGATGAATGGTTTATTTGCCAAACTTTCAATGACGGAACTCCGGGCACAGCAAGGGATATGTTCTGCCAGTTGCACCACTTATCAGTGTTATAAAGGCGGGCCGCAAAAGGGCGAAGGTATGGAAACCAATGGATGTCCTTTATACTCACATCCAGCCCAATTAGAAGATAACCGAGATTGTGTACTGTGCATGACTTGCCTGAAAGCTTGTCCCCATCGTTCTGTTGAATTCAACTTGCGTCCCCCTGGAATTGAACTGTGGACAACTCATGTACCCCGTACTTATGAAGTAGCATTATTGTTTTTGCTCTTGGGTGGTATATATTTACATCGCTTGCCAGAATTGCAATCTTGGTTAGGCTTACAACTGGATTTAACTGATTTTTGGCAGCACTTAGGATTATCGCTGCTAGCGTTAATTATCCCAGCAGCTTTTACCTTTGGGGCTTATAGCTTGTTCCAAGTATTCAACGCTAACCGTAAGCCTCGAAAATTTGTAGAGCTTGCATATAGCTATCTCCCATTAGTTTTAGGGGGAAATTTAGCTCACTATCTGCGTTTGGGCTTAAGCGAAGGCGGACGGATTTTACCCGTAACCTTTGCAACACTTGGTTTGAGTGGCGAACAATTGCCAATATTGGTTGCTCACCCTGCTGTGATTGCTTTTTTGCAAGGTGCAACAATAATTTTCTCCGTGTTAATGACTATGGTGTTAACACAAAAAATTGCCAAACAACCAGTGCGATCGCTCATACTGCAACACCTAACAGCGATCGCTTTGGGCGTTAGTATGTGGGCAATTATTGTCTTTTGAGCTTTACATCTTCCACCAGGCGGTTTTTAATCGCCTGGGCTAGTAGTCTGCCAACCCAAAAATGCGCTTGTGAGGACTGGGGAAAGGGGAAAGGGAAAAGGGTAAGGGATTTAAACCCTTTACCCCGCCAAGTTCACTTGGCGAACTACTAGGTGGAAAATGTGAGTTAAGAACATTCTTCCCTACGAACGTGATAGAAAATACTTATATGATTTATGATTTTTGACTCATAGTGTAAGGATTACAGATAATGCACGTTCTAAAAAAAGCCATCAAACCAGCAACTTATATATCATTCCTCCACATTTACCAAACGACTTGGGGGACTGCTGGTGATATTTGTTTAATCCGTGAATCTGTAGCTAATGAGAGTACATCGAAGTTTATCGGGCACAAAATCCAACTAGTAGTTCCAAAAGGGCTAGAGCGCGATCGCATCGCCAATTGTCCAATAATTAAAGTTGCAGGTAATGTTGGCGACGGACATCCTAAAGAGCATCCGTTGGAATGGGAGGCTTATGAAGGTGTAAGTGAAGAAATAGCTTTAGCGGCTCTCAAACCTTGGGGCTTCAAGTTAATTGAACTCTAATGTAGCAAACCAGGCTTCTAAATCCGCAATCGCCTGAAAATCCAACAATGCTTCACCGAGATTTTCTAATTGTTCTAAGGAGAGAGTTTCAATTCGGTTTAGTACCTCTTGGGGTAATTCTCCCACCCGTCGAGT
Organism: Nostoc sp. DedSLP03; assembly: GCF_034530815.1. Taxonomy (NCBI): domain Bacteria; kingdom Bacillati; phylum Cyanobacteriota; class Cyanophyceae; order Nostocales; family Nostocaceae; genus Nostoc; species Nostoc sp. DedSLP03. The sequence goes on along the minus strand of NZ_JAVRCK010000023.1, from coordinate 2,078 downwards.
CAGCAGACGGAGAATCAGCGCTCGTTCTCGTTGTTCGCCGCGTTGTTCGCCTTCAGCGAGAATTTCTTGATAAATCACTGACTCGCGCATCATACCCTCCCGAAATGTAGTTTGCAGAGGTTATCAAAAGACATTGACGAGCGACATAGAGACTAGATTTAATTAGTTGCTACTCTAATGTACTAAACCAGATTTCTAAATCCGCGATCGCCTGAAAATCCAATAATGCTTCACCGAGATTTTCTAATTGTTCTAAAGAGAGAGTTTCAATTCGGTCTAGCACCTCTTGGGGTAATTCTCCCACCCGTCGAGTCAGCTGACGGAGAATGAGCAATTGCCCTTCTGCTTTTCGTCCTTGTTCCCGTCCGCGTTGTTCGCCGCGTTGTTCGCCTTCAGCGAGAATTTCTTGATAAATCACTGACT
>NZ_JAVRCK010000023.1:0-1555 GCF_034530815.1 Nostoc sp. DedSLP03 | reverse complement strand
GTCGAGTCAGCTGACGGAGAATGAGCAATTGCCCTTCTGCTTTTCGTCCTTGTTCGCGTCCGCGTTGTTCGCCGCGTTGTTCGCCTTCAGCGAGAATTTCTTGATAAATTACTGACTCGCGCATCATACCCTCCCGAAATAATTGTCGAATCAAGTCTTGATTGTATTTTAACCCCGCTAAGATTTGGGTATACGCGGAAATTTCTGGTCGTTGTCTTGGCTCAAGTTGATTAACTTTGCCCACAACTTGTTGCAACAATGCTTGAGGTTGCGTGGTTGCTGTTAGTGGTGCTAAGGGTAACAAAGCTGGCTCGTTGAGGAATAGTTCAGGATTTTCTTCCCATAAGCGAATCACGCGATATTCATGACGGGTAGTTTCGACACAGAAGACAGTTTCAATTACTGTTCCTGGTGCAGGGGGAAGCAGTAATACGACAACTTGCGTTATCGGTAGACGATACAAACGATACAAGCGTACCCAATAATCTAGCATTCGCAGGGGTAGGGGTGGCGTAGATTCTAGTTTGGTTTGAAATTCCAGATGCAGAATGCGTCCTTGTAGTTGTAAGAATGTGACATAATCAGCGCGAATTGGTTCTATGCTCAATTCGGTTTTGAGAACTGTGACGGAAGTTTGCGGTGTACCTAAAACCCAACTGGCAAAGGTAGCAGGATGTTTTTCGGACAGGAGTTTGCAGAGGTTATCAAAAGACATTAGCGATCGCTAACAATTGAACGAGGTATTGTTATTATCTCGTGCAGTGATTTGAGTAGGCGATGTCTACGATGGTCGTTGCATATTTGCGGGATGATTTTACTATTTTTGTGGGATGGGCATCTTGCCCGTCCCTTGTATTTCCGGGCGGGCAGGATGCCCACCCCACAAGAATCATCCCTTAATTCAGCTACGCCTCTTTTTAAATTCCTGTAATAATTACATTAATATTCCATTTCTAGCTAGGTTGAGTTATCAGACGATAAAAAGATAACTGTAGCGGCTCCTGATTTACTAGTAAAAAACCTAACTCCTTTCTCTTTCCCTACTAAAGAAATTACGAATTAAGAGTTACTAATTATACAAATGTATCTGCACATAATTAAAAAGCGATCGTCGCTCTTTTTCCTTTTTCCCTTTATCCTGCTGTTGATTCTCTTCCTCGCCCTGCCTTGGGTAAGCGCGAAAGAACGGCCGAAGTCGAAGCCCGAAGTGTGGCAGATTAACGGTATCGTTGCTGCCCTTGATGATGGATATGATGGAGTAAAGGGATCTGCATTCAACAAATTAGCTGAATACGATCTCAAAGATTTAAAATCTCTGGGGAAGAAACCGGAAGATATTGCTCAAAAAGCTGCCAAAATCCTCAAGGATAAAACCGTTGACAGTCATGTTCGTTCCGGTGCAGCAGAGGCATTGGGAAATCTGGGGGAGGCTGCCAAACCCTACGTCAAAGACATCCTCGACTTCCTCAAGGATAAATCCGTTGACAGTCATGTTCGTTACGGTGCAGCAGAGGCATTGGGAAATCTGGGGGAGGCAGCCAAACCCTACGTCAAA
>NZ_JAVRCK010000022.1:0-97898 GCF_034530815.1 Nostoc sp. DedSLP03 | reverse complement strand
CCTGAGTCAAACGAGGCTCTGTTCTCTTTAGATTTTCTTTACGAATCAGCTCTCATAAATTTGTCTATAAACTTTTAGATAGGGAGAAGACAATAAGTTCAATAATCGCAATTATAACCCCCCAAATGTAAAATTCAATTCAGCTTAGATGAATCTACACTCATGATCTAGAGAAACAATTTATCGTATTTATAAAGAACAATTCACTGCTTCAAGAATACAGGTTTTTATTAAGTCTTCAACTCCTCCTACTGGTAAAATTTTTGTCTCAAGTTTGCAGGCTAATTCTTCAATACTCATATCATCTAAAAATACCAATTCACCATGTTTGAGCATTACATTTGGTAGTAAAATTCCGTCTCCCAAATCTTGCCCTTGTAAGTTCAATAGCAAATCATGACCCGTTAGTAATCCCGTGACAGTGATACTCTGTCCCCAATAATCACTACATAAAGCACGCATATTTACTTTTAATCCTTCAACAGAATTTAACCGTTTCAAGATAGGTTCAAAGGCGTTTTCTACTGCGTTGCCTACTACCCAAGTTAATTTTCTCTGAGGATAAACTTTTGACGGTAGTAATTCTGTTGCCGCGGCTGCAAATTGCTTGATAAACAACTGAATTGAACCAACACCATTATCAATTTGGGGATACTCTTCATATTCAGATTCGCTCGGTAATTCCTCACCTGCAATCAAAAACCACTCATCAGCTAACCAAGCGACGTTAGAGGAAAACTTTTGGCGAAATTGTTGCGAAAGTTTTTGCACTTGAGAAATCACTTCTTTCGCTTTTTCTCTGGTTACGGGTGTAAGTTCGTCTTCTGGAGGCCGAAACCTTGTCAATCCGACTGGCACAACTGCCACCGACGCTACCGTAGGCACTTCACCAGTATGAAAGGATGCTAAGTCTTTTAGGGTTTGCTCCAGATGTTCGCCATCATTTATACCAGGACAAACAACTACTTGAGCATGAACTTGTAGCCGTCTTTTTTGAAACCACTTGAGTTGTTGTAAGATTTGTCCCGCACGAGGATTTTTCAAGAGTCTAATTCTAACTTCTGGCTCTGTGGCATGAACAGAAACATACAACGGAGATAAGCGCATTTGTTCAATCCGCTGCCATTCTCTTTCTGGCAAATTGGTCAAGGTAAGATAAGAGCCGTACAAAAAGCTTAGGCGGTAATCGTCGTCTTTAAAGTACAAGCTGGTGCGCTTACCTGGTGGTTGTTGGTCGATAAAGCAAAAAGGACAGCGGTTATTACACTGAATTAAGCCATCAAATAGGGCAGTTTCAAATTCTAGCCCCAAGTCTTGGTCATAATCTTTTTCGATTTCCAGGCTATGAGTTTTGCCAGTAGCGTCTAAAACTTCTAATTCTAAGACTTCATCAGCACACAAAAACTGATAATCGATTAAATCGCGGGGACGTGTACCATTGATTGCAACGATCGCATCTCCAACTTCAAAACCAATCTCTGCGGCTATTGAATCTGGAAGAACCTTGGTAATTCGGGCAGGATGAATGGTAGTCATGGGGAATGGGGCATTGGGCATTGGGCATTATAGCGTTTCTGAGTTGAGTCTAATACAGACCTAACAATAACAGCCCTTTCCCTATTAGCGTTAGGAAGTAAAATTCAAAGCCTCTCTCCTTGTAGGAGAGAGGAATGGAAGTGAGATTAGATTGATTACATACAAACGAGCAGTCGCTCTAGTCATTTGCTTTGGACAAAGGACAAATGACAAATGACTAATGACTAATGACTAATGAATATTATCCTTTCCAACCTGCTGCGATCGCTAGTAATATTGCACTACCGAATGCTAATCTATACCATACGAAGATCAAAGTGTTTTTGGTTGCTAAGTATTTGATTAAAAATGCAATTGATAGGTAGGAAAAAATCAAGGTTGAAATAATTCCTACAATTAACAGTGCAACAATGTTATCTGGCAACTGGTGAGCTTGAAACAACTTGAATATTTTCAAGCTTTTATACAGCGTCGCAATGGTAAGAGTTGGAAACCCTAACAAAAATGAGAATTTTGCTGCTGTAGCGCGTTCTAATCCTAAAAATAAGGCAGTTGTCAACGTCGAACCAGAACGAGAAACGCCCGGAATCAAGGCAAGTGTTTGTCCCAATCCAACCAAAATACCATCCTGAATCTGCAATGACTCAAAACCTCGCTTGCGAGTGCCAATTTTTTCTGCCAAAGCTAGTACAAGTGCCATAATAATTGACATAATGCCAATAATTAATGGACTCTCAGGTAAAATATCTTTCAAAAGGAAGCCGAAAATTAAAGCCGGCAGTGTTCCGACCACAATACCGACAAGAATCTTCCATTCTTCGCGTTGCCAGTCTTTGGCTTTTAGTGCTTCGATTCCACCTTTGACAATACTAGAAATCAGCGACCAAAAGTACCCCACAATTGCGATAACGCTGCCAAATTGAATTGCGTCAACAAAATCTTTAGAACCTAGTTCTTTCCAACCAAATACCTTGGTGAAAATTATCAGATGTGCAGTACTGCTGATTGGCAAAAACTCTGTAATCCCTTGAACAATACCTAAAATAAAAGCTTGAATAAACTCCATATACAATTAATACCTTTTTCGTGTTATAGAGATCGTAATGAACATTTTTTAGCTGATGATGTTGCTTTATATACTCTCTATTGCACCCAATCTTGTAGAAAACTCAATTTTACCGATCGAAAACATCATCGAAGACGCTGACTATGTTCTTACACCCACCTCAATAAGTCAACGCAATTTGAAAAATTCATCAAATTTTAATATTTAGCAGACTCATAGCAGCTAACTTTTCACCTCTCTGTAGTTCCTTGTAAATAAGGAACTACAGAGGAGTTCTGTACATAGTGGAACTTGAATGGATTCGCCTGGCGCAGAATGTTTTGTTTGGTTTGCACCAGCGCTTGTGGAAATTTTAGTATAATTAAAATGCCCCAGGGGGGGATTTTAAAGTGTGATATCTTAAGTAAGATAAAGTTTAGTAACAAATATTAAAAACTTTGATTAATAATACACTGTCTTCCTACAGGGTTTCTACCCCTTCTATTGATACTGAGTTGGATTTAGCTGATACTGCGCAAAACGGTATCAGACAATTGGAATCTACACTTTCCCTTTCTCCCTCTTTACCCTTATCTACTTCTGCGCAACAAACTTGGTTAGTGTTTGCGGCGGCGGTGTTTTTGGTAACAGTGCCAGTATTTATAGAAGCGCCGATCGTGCGATCGCTACCAAGTCTGAGTTTAGCGCTGACAGGATTTTGGGTGTGGCTCAGTTTTGCCTTAATGTCACGTCCTGCAACTTACGTCTGGGGCGATTTGCTCTTGGGGTTTAGCTGGAGTTGGTTAGCAGGAGCGATTTACTGGGGTTGGTTACGTTGGGAACCTTTATGGCATCTACCGGTGGAATTTATCGGTTTACCGTTTGCTTGCTGGTGTCTGACGAAGAATTGGGGCAAGGTAGGTAACTGGTTTTATTTAGGTTCTTTACTCGGTACAGTTTTAACAGATGTATATTTTTATATAGTAGATTTGATGCCCTATTGGCGGCAAATTATGAGAGTAGATGCAGATGTTGTACCGCAAATCTTACAAAATGCTCTCATACAAGTACAAGCACCTTGGGGACAAACTTGGGCGATAATTCTCGCCGTAGTGCTATTAACAGTAGGAATTTCAGCTTTAGGTCGAAATCAAAGACACTGGTATGCCTTTGGTGGCGCAGTTTTAAGCACAATTTTGGTAGACAGCCTATTTTTGTTAGCTGCGATCGCAGCGTGAAGAAGGCAAGTGACACTTATCTTCCAATAAGCGTGTGGGCTTCTCTGACTGAAACTTTTCCCAGCCCAATCTACGGCACATCAAAAATGATGCTGTAGATGATTAATTAGTTAAGAAATATTACATAAAATCGCTCGGCATCAAGTCTTTTTTGGCAAGGTTTTCGATCTTAGAAATCATGCAGTTTTGTGTCTGCTTTAAAGGTAGAATCAGCCACCCCGAAAAGATTTCGTCAAGCAGAGAATGCTGCTGGAATCGTGGATGTAAGGCTATTGCAGCCATGCAGGCACTCTTTCCACAATGAAAATTTGTGGCGAAAGTATAGTCAAACCCAGTAACGGTAAATATTGTGGATATTAATACGCTGTATATTAGTTTCTGATGACTGCTGTGTTGACTAAGCTATCAGCTTTTGTCCTTTGTCCTTTGTCAGTTGTCCTTTGTCGCTTGTCAGTTGTCCTTTACAAATGACTAATGACCAATGACTAATGACTAATGACTAGTAACTGTTGTTAGCTTAAAACTTTTATTTCTGTTTGATGGAAAGAGGTAGAAAAATCGTGAAAGGATTGGCGCGTTTATTAACAGTGTTTAGCTTGTTACTTAGTTGCTGGGGATGGTTGGGAACAACTCAGATAGCCCAAGCTGCTAGTTTCAACAGTTTTGCTTTTCCCCAAGTCCCAGTTCTGGCAATTGAGCGGCAAAATCGCGCAGACAGGAAGCTAGCAACGGAATTTGGTAAAAAAATTGATTTGAATAATACCAACGTCCGAGCTTTTCAACAATATCCAGGCCTTTATCCCACCCTTGCCAAGCTCATCATCAAAAATGCTCCCTACCAAAGCGTAGATGATGTATTGAATATTGGAGGATTGAGCGATCGCCAAAAACAAACCCTGCAAGCTAACTTCGATCACTTCACCGTGACAGAACCAGAATCTGCCTTCATCGAGGGAGACGATCGGTTTAACAACGGCATCTACAGATAACTGTACATTGCAGTTAATGTAGCAAATAGCAGCCCACTCCTGATTCTAGGGAGTGGCAGATGATATGAGTTATGAGTTATGAGTTAGGAGTTATGAGTTAAGAGTTATGAGTTAAGAGTTAAAAATTCAAAACTCCTCACTTCTAACTCCTCACTTCTAACTCCTCACTCTTAACTTCTAACTCCTAACTTCTCCATTACCTTGTCTCAGATAAATATTCCCAGCCAATTTGATGTCTTAGTAGTCGGCGCTGGTGCCGCTGGACTATACACAGCACTATGTCTGCCAGAATCCTTGCGAGTAGGTTTGATTACCAAAGAAACCGTTGCATTATCCGCCAGTGATTGGGCACAAGGTGGCATTGCCGCAGCGATCGCCCCAGAAGATTCTCCCACGCTGCACATTGAAGATACGATCCAGGCGGGTGCTGGTTTATGCGATCGCACCGCTGTCGAATTTCTCGCCGAACATGCCCCTAGCTGTATTCAATCCTTAGTTAACTTGGGGGTCGCTTTTGACCGTCATGGTCAAGCCTTAGCTTTAACTTTGGAAGCCGCCCATTCTCGCCGCCGTGTTCTCCACGCTGCTGACACTACAGGCAGGGAAGTTACTACTACCCTCACCGCTCAAGTATTACGTCGCCAAAATATTCAAGTTATTCAGCAAGCTTTGGCTTTGAGTTTGTGGATTGAAACCGAAACTGGTTGCTGTCAGGGAATTAGCCTGTTTTATCAAGGTAAAATCACCTGGATAAGAGCTGGTGCTGTGGTACTCGCAACTGGTGGTGGCGGTCAGGTATTTGCCCAAACCACTAACCCGGCAGTGAGTACCGGTGATGGGGTAGCGATCGCAGCTAGGGCTGGGGCTATTCTCCGCGATTTAGAATTTGTCCAATTTCACCCGACTGCTCTGACTAAACCTGGTGCCGATCGTTTCTTGATCAGCGAAGCTGTACGCGGAGAAGGGGCACATCTCATCGATAATGAAGGGCGACGTTTTGCCTTTGACTACCACCCTGCGGGTGAACTTGCACCTAGAGATGTGGTCAGTAGAGCAATTTTCAGCCATTTACAACGTACTGCCCTTGATTTGGCTACTGCTCATGTGTGGTTGGATATGCGCCCCATTCCCGCTGATAAAATTCGTCAGCGCTTTCCCAATATCATCAAAGTTTGTCAGCATTGGGGAGTTGATGTCTTCTACGAACCAATTCCTGTAGCGCCAGCTGCCCATTATTGGATGGGTGGAATTGTTGCGGATCTGATGAATCGCACAAATATCCCTGGTTTGTATGCGGTGGGTGAAACCGCTAGTACTGGTGTACATGGAGCAAATCGCCTTGCCAGTAATTCCCTGTTGGAATGTATTGTGTTTGGGGCCCAGATGGCTAATATTAAGTCAGAAAATATTGGGCTGCTTTCAGAAATACCAGTGCTACCGTTACGGAAATTTAGTCCTGATGTTAGTGAGTGGCATATCCAACAAGCACAGCTAGAAGCACTTAGAGAGAAGTTACCGCGTCTAGTGTGGGAAAGTGCTGGTATTTGTCGGGAGCAATCAAGGCTGGAAAATGCGATCGCGACTATAAAATCTTGGCAGCAAGATTTCGCTGCCTTGTCTTTAACTCAATTCTTGCTTGCTTTACGTCCAGCAGAACCCGCTAGTTTTGACCTCCCAGATGTTGAACGGCAATTAGCACTTTGGGCAGAAACCCGCAATTTAATAGATGTAGCTGATTTAATTCTCAAAAGTGCTGCTTTTAGAACCGAAAGCCGAGGCGGACACTTCCGTTTAGATTATCCTCAACCAGACTCAAATTGGCAAGTTCACACACTTATACAAACAAATCATTGGTGGAAATCTTCAGTATTGTCTTGAATAAACTACCTTAAACAGCCTGATGGTTTTCACAACCCTAAGTACAACATTTTGGAATCAGCCGTTAAGTACAAAGATGTGGTGTCCAAGACGGTAGTTAACTCATCGCGCTGCTCTACCAGAATCTAAAATTCAAAATTGCCATCAGCGGGTGCCGCTACCATTATGACTGTCGGGACCACCATAATTTGGTGGAATGTATATGTCTTGTAAATTTTGAGAATTGACCTTGCGGGCGATTAAGGTATTACTGCTAGTAGGGCCAAAAGAATTAGCACTTGCACTACTGAATATACCTGTGCAATCGGCAATTTTTGGGATCAGTAAATAAGCACCTATGCAGAATATCATAAACTTTGCGATTCGGAAGTTACTCTTCATATATTTCGGTAAATTTACTAGTTTTTTATTTCAAAACGTATTTTTAAGTTACTACCGTATATTTACTGGATTTTTCAACAAAAGTATTTTAACTTTATGAAATTATTGCGAGTACTGTACAAATCATTGTGGTATTCCCTTGTCGATTAACCTTAATTTGCCGATATTAAATAGTTTTCATACTTAAGTGGTATTGCAAATAAGCGATTTTTACATCAGTCTCAAGTTAGATATGTCAATGATTTACTGCCAGCTTTTTGAGTACTTCATTATTTATTAATAATATCTTAATACTTTTAAGTATAAACACTATGTTCTATAAATCATGAGTTCAAAAAAACATGAAATAATACTTATTCAACTGTATAGTTTATATATTAGATGAGTAAAGATATGTAAAAATAAAACAATATATCTATAGTGTTAAAAGGAATTTTAAAATTTTATCTTGCGTAATAAGCGAATAAGGAACAGTATAAAAACATTGGTAAAATAAACTACATTAAATTTATTTTGAAAATTATTTTTGATCGCTAATTATTTTTTGACTTAAATTATGAGGTTTAGCGCTCAAACCAAAAAGCCTTGCCAGGTCTACATTTGACGAAAAATTTACCTCGCAAGATATACGCTATATTTTTTCGAGACAGTGCCTTAGACGTGTCTCTGGTCTAAAGTCATAATTTGAATGTAAAAATTGTAACTACAGTGAAAAAAGCTGGAGGTTTGACTCTTAAGTAATTAAGCAAACTCGTAGCGATTTTTACCAAGACGCTTGGCACGGTACATTGCTGTATCAGCTTGTTTCATCAAAGTTTCACTGTCTTGACTGTTGTATGGATAAACACTAATGCCAATACTCGCAGAGACTCGGATTGTATAGCCATCCAAAACAATTGGCTTGGTAATACTGCTTAAAATTTTTTCAGCGACTTTAGCAGCTATTTGAACGTTAGGTATTGCCCGTAAAATCACAGTAAATTCATCGCCACCCAAACGAGAAACTGTATCACTAACGCGTAAAGAGTTGCTGAGTCTTCCAGCAATGGTCATTAGCAAGCGATCGCCCGTCTCGTGTCCTAAAGTATCATTGACTTGCTTAAAGCCATCTAGATCGATAAACAGCAGTCCCAGCAACAAGTTGTTGTGTTGTGCCCAATGTAAGGACTCGTAAAGTTGTTCGGCAAAAAATTCGCGATTAGATAAACCAGTGAGGGGGTCGTGATACGCTAAATAACGTAAGTGGTCTTCTTTGAGTTTTAATTCATTGTTAGAGCGGGATAGTTCAGCAGCAGTACGCTTGAGCTGTTCTTCCATCAGCTTGCGCTGAGTAATATCTCGGATGACCCCAACTAAAAAGAAATTGCCAGCTGAGTCTTTGTGAAGCGATCGCTTAGTGGCAATTTTATGAGTCTGGCCATAGGCATTTGTAAATTCTTCTTCATGTTCGTGGGGTTGTTGAGTCCGAAAAACAAGATCGTCTTGTTGTCGAAACACATCAGCTTCATGTTTTGGGAAAAAGTCATAGTCTGACTTTTCAATCAAAAACTTATTTGGATAACCGATAAATTGACAATACGCCTCATTTAAAACAATCCACTGATGTTGTTCATTTTTTACAAAAATTGGATCGGGGATCGTGTTGATAACGTGATGCAAAAATTCTTTGGAACGTTTCCACTCTTCCTGCATGTGAGCAATATGGCTAGTCATCCAAATAGCTGAAGTGCCAAAGCAAACCAATGAGGGAATCAGTGGTATCCACCAACCGTATAAAAAGAAAGCCAGGTATGCACTCACGGTCAATACAAAGCAACAAACTACGATCGAGAAGAGACTCCTACTTGCGTGTCGTATCCGCCATATCGTCACGGCTCCCAGATAAGACCAAACAAAAACCCACAAGTATTCCACCAAGTCAGGCCAAACTTTGAGTAATGGTCTTCCATCAACAGCAGCAGAAATTAACTCACTAATAAAATAAGCCTGCAATTGAATACCAGGTACAGGCTTTGCCCTACCCATTACACTGCTAGAGTAGGGAATAAATACAACATCTGGGAGACTGGGCGTAGTCGAACCAATAAGTATAATCCGATCTTTGATTAAGTTTGCTTTGACTTTATCTGCCAGTACATCTCTTATAGATACCTGGCGAAAACTACAAAATTCTCCAGACGAACTTTGACATTTGGGTTTGGGAAAATTGCTCAAAATTTGGTAGCCTCTATCATCAGCTCCCACATAAGCACCATCATTAGCCTCAAAACGAGTAAATGCTGCCTTACCCAATTGCAAATACTCAGGGTTACTTTTTGCTTTAGCGGGAGTAATTCCCTTTGACTTTAAATACAATAAAGCCAACTTCAAGGCAAAACTTTCGTGCACTTCACTTTTAACGTGCCAATACAACAAACTGCGACGTACTTTACCATCAAGATCGTACAGCACGTTATTGAAGCCCACTTGATCCCGATTCAGTCCCAGTGGAGGCGAAACACTAAAGTTTTTGTTGTTGTCATTTGCTAGCAGTTCAATACCAATCAAGTTGGGTGTTGACTGATAAACATTACGTAGTTCTTGATTACCAGGCTCTACTGGTAAATTTCTGTAGATATCTAAGCCAATCGCACGGGGTTTATGGACATTTAATTTTTGCAACAGCTGGGCAATCTTCGCATCTGGAATTGGCCATGAGCGTACTTCGTTTAAATAAGCCTCATCAATCACTACGATCGTAATCCGGTTTTCTGGCGGTTCATTTGGACGTAAGCGAAAAAATTGATCCAAAGCCGCCAACTCCAAAGATTGCAATAATCCAAAGGAGTGCAAAAGCAGGACGCAGACTGCAACGCTGGCCGCAGTAATCAATTCTCTGTGTCCTTGACCAAGCGATTGTTTCAGTCCAAAGGTTAACTTCACAAAACGCTTGCCTAGCTGCTGATTCATTGCCATTACCTAGTAGGCAGAAATATTCTCTATTTCTTATAGCTATTAACTATCGGACTAAGATAGCTCAAGTAAGAGCTAAATAGAATTTCTAAAAATTTTTTCAACTATAAAAATAAATTAAAATATACATTTTTTAAAGTAAATGTACTTAGCTAATTTCCTTGAGCTTAAGTATTTGCAGATAAAAGCCGCAAGCAAATTGGTAATTGGGCATTGGATAAGACTTATTATCTGTTACCAAAAACAAAAAAGCCAACTGGAAACAGATTTTACTGTATTTATCCAGTTGACTATGGGGTGTGAACTACTGAAGGTCAGTGTAAGTACTTTACTTAAAATACTTAAAGTTCCGAGGCCCTGTGTAACCAGAAACTTTCGCTAATTCCTCTAAGTTTTGGACTCCGCTATAGCTTTTACCATTAACGATCCAAGTGGGGAACCCTTCAATTTTTGCAGCTTTACAGAGTTCTGGTTGAGCTTTGAGTCCATCGGGGGCGCACTCTACCTTAATACCATTATTGATTATTTCCTCAGCTTCTTTACCAAAAAGCAGCTTTTGCTCGTGACAGTGAGGACACCAATAAGCACTGTATTCCTTTGCACCTACCTTTGCCAGATGGTTTGCTAAGGCTATTTCTGCCTCACCAGAAGTAGTGGTAACTTCCCAACCGAACGCTGGGCTGGGGTTTTCCTTGGGAGTAAAGGTAATTTTAGTGGGTTGTCCAGGAGTTCCAGGTGTCACATCTGATTGATTTACGCCAGCATAAACGCCTAAAGTACCAATCAGCGTTACCATCCCGACAATCAGAGCGGTAAACAAGATTTGTCCAATATCCTCCCAAGTCCGACCGATAATCGTTAGTACCAAAAGACTCACAGAGAACAAAGCTGAACCGATACAGTAAAGACAAATAGCTTTGATTTGAGATGTCAGCACATACATTAAGTAGCCGCTAAAGACAGACATAGCGATCGCACCTACCAGCAGCAGCCACCACGTCCAATTTTCCAATTGCTTGCGGTTATTGTTTTCCCCTGAATTGAATACCAAGGGAGCCAAAGCCAATATCACCATACTGGTGTATGCCAAAAACCCAAACAAAGCTAATGGCTGTCCAAAAACCGTTGCCCAAGGACTGGAAAGCACATCATTACAGCCCTTAGTACCAGCCTGTGCCACACAAGCGGCACTGCCTCCGCTTAACTTTTCTATGGTGAGATAACCTGTGATCAGGGCACCACATCCAGCGATCGCGGCAATCAATGGACGTGACCATTTATGAATCCAAGGAGTAGAACGGCGGCGAATCATAAACTGCTATTGGTTAATGGGCATTGGGCATTGGGCATTGGGCTGTTTCTTCCCATTCCCTATGCCCCAATTAAGAATGTAACTTCACTTGTTCTGCTGGCTTGCTTTCACCTTTAGAGTTCCAATTGCGACGGGCAACTTCCACAAATTGACTGACGCGAATTGGGTCAATTGGTTGCTCTATGCGTCCATGACGTTTTAGGGAACTGGAAACTATTACACCATCTGCTGCTTGCATTAATGTATCAATATTTTCCCAATTCGCCCCACTGCCGATGAACACTGGTGTGCCATTTGCTGCACCACAAGCTAGTTCCAAATCTTCTAAATTAGGAGGACTACCTGTAGCCCAACCAGATAAAATTACTCCGTCTGCTAAACCCCTTTCAATGGTGTCTTTCACAGCGACTGTGAGATTTGGAGAACTCAAAGGACGGGCGTGTTTCACCAACACATCGGCCAGGATTTTAACATCACAGCCCAACTCCCGTCGATAGCGGAGTAGTTGATGGGCTTCTCCCTCAATTAATCCCTGGTCGGTTGCCATCACCCCTGTGAGGACGTTGACGCGGATAAATTGCGCCTGTACACAACTAGCGATCGCTATTGCACTTTTGGCATCGTTTCGCAATACATTCAAACCTATGGGCAAAGTTACCAAATTCTGTATCCGCTGCACCACAATGGTCATGGCACTCACAACGACTGGATCGACTTGGTTTTTGGTAAACGGCGCGTCGAAAAAATTCTCGACGATCAGACCGTCAACCCCTCCACTTGCTAAGGCTGCGGCTTCTTGTTCGGCACGGTCAATCACCGCTTTGAGGCTACCTCCCCAACGGGGTGAGGTAGGCAGTGGTAGCAGGTGAACCACGCCAATAATTGGTGAGCGAGTTTTAAATATCTGATATAAGTCCACGTCTTTAATCCGCCTCGCACAGTCCAGAGTCCAGATTTTTTTGACTATTGAACGCCAGTTCATCACCACTCCCCTGAAGGTCAGGAACCTTTATATAAGAGTGGCTATTCAACGGGGAAAACCCCGCACGTGACTGGCTCCTCTTGACCCTTGACTCTTGACTTTTCATTAACTAGTCAAATGTGTTTTATGATAGTCGGTTTATTGCCTCTTTCCTCAGATGGAAATTGGCGTGTAACCTCCCATAAGATATGTTAAGATAAAACCTGGCTACAAGAGGAGTTTGCCACTCACTAGACGCAAGGCAGCTTTCCGTGGTTTAGGCGTCTTGTCCGCGCCCAGTCGTCGGACTTGCCAATCGCCAGGGTAGCATTACTGCTTTATCGGCGTAGTCGCTTTCGTCGATTTCCCTGAGGGTAGCGACTTCTCACAACAAGCCCTTTGGGCGGCTTCCCGATGGGTAGGTTAACAAGGCACACGCTGTGGTAATGTAAAATACCAATAGGCGAATTGTTAAAAAAGATTAAAAGTGTCAAATGTACCCAAAGACACTTCAATTTACCCTGGGGAACAGATTGATAAAAATATCATAACATGACCTCTATTTTTATTATTGATAGGGTCATAATTCCACGGATAGTTGCTGACAGTGGGAATTAGCCACTGTACTGTTATTAGAAGGATAGCGATCGAAAAAAAGCGAAATTAGCACCAAAATGTTGATTACAAGAAAAAAATGAAGATATTTTCCAAATATGGGTGACAAGCCAACAATTGCCATTTCTCATTTGGGCTGCGAGAAAAATCGAATTGATACAGAACACATGCTGGGAATGCTTGTAGAAGCAGGCTACGGTGTAGATACAAATGAAGAGTTAGCAGATTACGTTATTGTTAATACTTGTAGTTTTATTGAAGCGGCCCGGCAAGAATCTGTCAGAACTTTAGTAGAACTGGCAGAGGCAAATAAAAAGATCGTAATTACTGGCTGTATGGCGCAACACTTCCAAGAACAACTTTTGGAAGAGTTGCCTGAAGCAGTAGCCGTTGTGGGTACAGGCGATTATCACAAAATTGTAAATGTAATTGAGCGTGTTGAACTTGGCGAGCGGGTCAAACAGGTTAGTATAGAGCCAACCTACATTGCCGACGAAACTACACCGCGCTATCGCACGACAACGGAGGGCGTTGCTTACCTCCGGGTTGCGGAAGGATGTGATTATCGCTGTGCATTTTGTATAATTCCTCATCTTCGAGGAAACCAGCGATCGCGTACTATTGAATCTATCGTCGCCGAAGCGGAGCAATTAGTTAGTCAAGGGGTAAAGGAAATTATTTTAATTTCCCAAATCACTACTAATTATGGTCTAGATATTTACGGTCAGCCAAAATTAGCCGAATTACTTCGCGCTTTGGGGAAAGTAGATATACCGTGGATCAGAATGCACTACGCTTATCCCACGGGACTGACCCCAGATGTGATAGCAGCCATCCAAGAAACACCCAACGTCCTGCCTTATCTGGATTTGCCCTTGCAGCATTCTCATCCAGAGATTCTCCGCGCCATGAACCGCCCTTGGCAAGGGCGCGTAAATGATGGGATTATAGATCGCATCAAAACGGCGCTACCAACAGCCGTACTGCGGACAACATTTATTGTTGGTTTCCCAGGAGAAACTGAAAAGCATTTTGAGCATCTACTAGAGTTCGTCCACCGGCATGAATTCGATCATGTTGGTGTCTTCACCTTTTCCTCTGAGGAAGGAACTCCAGCTTATAAGTTGCCAAATCAGTTGTCCCAAGAGGTGATGGACGATCGCCGATACCAACTGATGGAACTCCAGCAACCGATTTCTCAAAAGAAAAATCAACAGGAAGTAGGCAAAATAGTCGATGTCCTGATTGAGCAAGAAAATCCTGAAAGTGGTGAATTAATAGGTCGTTCAGGTAGATTTTCCCCAGAGGTTGATGGTCTGGTGTATGTCAAAGGCCAGGCAAAGTTAGGAACCATCGTGCCAATAGCGATTCACCACGCTGATACATACGACCTCTATGGTCAAGTAGTCAATAACTAAATTGTCTTTTGTCTTTTGTCCTTTGTCTTTTGTTAAATGACCCTTATAGATTCACCCTTATCCCAATATCGACGCTGCATTAATCGCAGTTTTCATGAGGGTTTACCTGAAATTCGGGGACTCACTCGTGGGCATAGCTTCTCCAAAAGTTAAGGCTTTGCTATCGCCCAAGGCTTACTAACTAGCCAATAACTTAATGAAATGACTAATGACTAATGACTAATGACTATTGTACAGACGCGATTAATCGCGTCTCTACTGACTAAATGACTAATCCAAAAATCCTTACATAAAATTTAGGACGAATTAATGACTCTTTCATTTCAAGAATTAGGCATTTCCCAAGAACGTGTCGAACAACTAGAAAAAATCGGTTTTACCGAACCAACCAACATTCAAGTGCAAGCAATTCCCCAATTGCTAGCCGGTCGTGATGTGGTAGGCCAATCTCAAACTGGAACAGGTAAAACGGCAGCATTTTCACTGCCAATTTTAGAGCGGCTAGATATCAATCAAAGAGCCGTGCAAGCCATAGTTTTAACACCAACCCGTGAATTAGCGATGCAAGTTCACGATGCGATCGCCCAATTCATCGGCAATGAAGGATTGCGGGTGTTAGCAATCTACGGTGGTCAATCAATTGACCGCCAAATGTTGCAACTCAAACGTGGCGTTCACATGGTCGTGGGTACTCCCGGACGGGTGATCGATTTGCTCGATCGCGGCTGTTTAAAGCTCGATCAAGTCAAGTGGTTTGTATTGGATGAAGCTGATGAAATGTTGAGCATGGGCTTTATCGACGATGTAATCAAAATCCTCTCGCAAGCGCCCGTAGAACGCCAAACAGCTTTATTCTCGGCAACAATGCCACCATCGATTCGGATGTTGGTGAACAAGTTCTTGCGATCGCCGGCGACTGTCACCGTTGAGCAACCAAAAGCCGCTCCCAACAAAATTAATCAGGTAGCTTACCTGATCCCTCGCCACTGGACAAAAGCCAAAGCTTTACAGCCGATTCTGGAAATGGAAGATCCAGAAACAGCTTTAATCTTCGTCCGCACCAGACGCACAGCCGCAGAACTCACCAGTCAGTTACAAGCAGCTGGTCACAGTGTCGATGAATACCACGGTGACTTGTCCCAACAAGCGCGAGAACGGTTATTAAGCCGATTCCGTAACCGTCAAGTTCGCTGGGTGGTAGCAACTGATATTGCCGCACGAGGCTTAGATGTCGATCAACTCTCCCATGTGATCAACTACGACTTACCCGATAGCGTAGAAACCTACGTTCATCGCATTGGTCGTACTGGTCGTGCTGGTAAAGAAGGAACAGCAATTTCTTTAGTACAACCATTTGAGCGGCGCAAGCAGCAAACATTTGAACGTCATAATCGCCAAAGTTGGCAATTGCTGTCCATTCCCACACGCGCCCAGATTGAAGCAAGACACATTCTGAAATTGCAAGAACAGGTGCGAGAAGCTTTGATGGGTGAGCGTTTGGCTTCATTCTTGCCAATTGTTAGCGAACTAATAGAAGAATACGATGCTCAAGCGATCGCCGCAGCTGCACTGCAAATCGCTTACGATCAAACTCGTCCCGCTTGGTTGAGTTCAGACGTGGAAATTCCCCAAGAGGAATCCTCCACTCCCAAACCCAGACTCAGTAAGCGTCGTGAATCTTCTAGCGATCGCCCCCGTGCTGCGTGGAAATCAGATAGCAGTAATGGTGAAGAAAGACATTCTTCTCCCAAGCCCAAACTACGGACAAGTGGACAGGATTCTTCTGCATCTCCTAGTAAAAAGATAGGTTCACCGACAGCGAGAGAATCAGCTTCTTAGTCAACAGTTCAAAGTTAATCAATTTTGGATTTTAGATTTGAGGTTTTTTCTTCAATCCAAAATCCAAACCTAAAATTGGAGAGTTGAGAGTTAGGAGTCAAGATTTTGACTTTGGCTCTTGACTTTTTGGCTTTTTGGGTAACTTATTCTACCCGTTTGTAGAAAAATAAATTAAAGATGCATTCTTCGCGGTCTTATGTTCACTATTCCAGACTTAGAGCAACTACAAGCAGAGCATCCAGAATGGCAGATGGAGCTAGTAGACGGAAATATACTTCTTATGGGGCCATCAGATTATGAGTCAGAGGAAATAGGTGCTGAGTTAGTTAGATTACTGGGCAACTGGGTACGCCCACAGAAGCTAGGACGGGTGACTGGTTCAAGCGCTGGTTTCATTTTGCCGACGTTAGAAACAGAAAACGGCAAAGAAGCTGATAACGAAAAACGAAATCTGCGCGCTCCTGATGTATCTTTTGTTCGTGCTGATAGACTGAAAAAAAGCAAGCGCGATTTTGTGGAACTAGTGCCTGACTTGATGGTAGAGATAAAATCTAAGTCAGACCGCATCAAACCACTGGTAGAAAAAATTCAGTTATTCCTACAACTTGGATGTACAGTTGGTATCCTGAT
The DNA here is from genome assembly GCF_034530815.1 of Nostoc sp. DedSLP03. Taxonomy (NCBI): domain Bacteria; kingdom Bacillati; phylum Cyanobacteriota; class Cyanophyceae; order Nostocales; family Nostocaceae; genus Nostoc; species Nostoc sp. DedSLP03. Next base: position 81,104 of record NZ_JAVRCK010000022.1, on the reverse strand, counting down.
CGATCCTGACAAATTGACACTCACAGTTTATCGACTCAACCAAGAACCAATAATTTTGCAAGACAACGACAAACTGACACTACCAGACTTACTACCAGGTTGGGAGCTAGTAGTGTCAGAAATTTGGCCTCCTGTGTTTGAGTAGTTCAAAACTACTACATCCAAGGACGACTAACTTGTTCTAACTCTGCAATTTCATCGTCGCTCAATTTCCAGCCCAAAGCACCAGCATTCTGTCGTACCTGTTCGGCTGTCTTCACCCCAGCAATGGGAATAACGTTCCCCTGAGCAATTAACCAGTTGAGAGCAACTTGGGCAGGAGTGCGATTGTATTTTTCTCCGAAATTGCGTAGCAAAGATATGACTGGGGCAATTTTTTGCAAACCTTCTTTCTTAAATCGCGGGTCTATTTTCCTTGCACCAGTGGGTGTTTCAGTACTATCAATACTGTACTTGCCTGTAAGTAATCCCTGTGCTAGAGGACTATAAGCCAAAATAGTCATACCCAACTCACGCGCAGTTGCGATAATACCTTTGCTTTCAACTTGGCGAGTGAGTAAAGAATAGCGCACTTGATTGACAGCCAAAGGTACTCCACGGGTCGCCAATATTTGATGCGCGTCTCGCATTTGCTCTGCTGAGTAATTACTCACACCGACTGCGGCAATTCTGCCTCGCTTCACTTCATCCGCTAAGGCATTCATCAAAGTTTCTTGGCTTAAAAAGAAGGCAAAAGGCCAATGCACTTGATACAGGGCGATTCGTTCAAGTTGTAAGCGTTTGAGACTGGCTGTTAAAGCATCAGAGACGGATTGGGCTGTAAATCGCCATGGTAGTGGGCCAAATTTTGTAGCGATTTGTACAGGTTGTTGTGTCTGTTGCAGAAATTGCCCCAAAAATTTCTCTGATAGTCCCATTCCGTAGATTTCGGCAGTGTCAAAGAAAGTAATACCAGCTTCTAAGGCTGCGGTAAAAGCTTCTTGTAACTGTTCTGGGCCGTAGGCACTGCCATAATTCCAAAATAGTTTATCACCCCAAGCCCAAGTGCCGATGCACAAAGGTGTAACAACTGGGCCATTTTGCCCCAATGTGATGTTTTCCACGGTTGCAAAATTTAGTTTATTTACATTTCTTTACTTTTATAGTCTATCGTTACAGACAAGATTGGGTGTGGGGCATTGGACACCATAGCTCAAGCTGAAAATGTTTCAACTGATCTGGGTAACGATTATGATGTTTACAATTCTAGACTCTTGAACCAACTCAAATCTCTGTAATCCAACGTCCAAACACTAGCGTTATGTTTTACCCTCATTGTACTTGCTGGGTGCGATCACCAACTTCTTAAAATTCTGTTTCAGTAACAACAGTAAGCTGTTACGCAGCTAAATTTAACGAATAGCATTACCTTTATTTTTAATTTTGCGCTCCCATTTAATAACAAGCTGCATAGCAGCTTAAGAATTGAGGGAGGCTAATAACCTCCCTTTTATGATATTTAAGTGTATTTAATTTTATTTAGGAATTAGATGATTTCTCCTGCTTGGCTTTTTTGATTAATTCTATGTAGACATTAATCTCACTAATTTCTAAATCATGCTCAACTCTGGTTACTTTCCATCTCTCCTTTTTTAAGTAAACTTCCTCTCCTACTCTAGGAGTAAATTGGAGATCATAGAACTTTTTGAGAAAATCTTTTTGATTTTCTTCCCATAATATTACTTTGACTACTTCTTTGCTCATTGCTTATGCCTGTTTTTTTACTAGATGAAGGTAAGTATTTTGAGGACATACATACGGCAAGTTTATCTTACTAATTCAATGCAATAGCGTAGTTAAAACCACAATTTCATATTGATATTTTTATGTGGCTCGATTGCGTCAAATAAAGTTACAGAACAATACTATAACTCTAGTCAGTATTATTATTGGGTTTATTTGAACACTGTTTCTCCGTGGATTGGAGTCTAATAAAACATAAGTAGAATGCGTCAAACTAATAGTTGTTGCAGTTGATTAATACTGATTTATACAGTCATTTAGCAACGCCAAAATTTTTATACTCCCTAATATACTTAAATGGAAAAGGGATTACGGTACTTTGCCCTGTACGAACAAAATCAACATCCATAGTTTCAAGCAGTTGTCTGAATATCAGTTTTGAAACATTCACTGCATTTGGGTCATTCACCATAACTATTTTACGGAGATGGCAAGCATCTTTAAAATGCAATTTCACATTATCTCTTCAAAGCACTGCTTTTCAATGAAGTGAAGAATATAGCAGCTTAAATAGAGGATTTATTTACTCTTTGATAAAATTATGAGCATCTTAATTTGTCACATTTTGGCGCGATCGCTCTGAAAACCATAAAAAGGCAATTGAGGATTTTAATCAAGCTCTCCTCATTTTGCAAAAATATGACAACAGACATGAAATAACCATTCTATGTGTTTTGCTGTGCAGCAAGCTGAACAGCTTCTATATCAACATTGAGGTGTTGAGCAATCTGCTCCACACTCATCCCTGTTTTTAGTAACAGAGGTACGGTAAGTTTCAACATTTCAGCTTCCCGTTCTTCCCGACCTTCCTCTCGACCTTCTTCTCGACCTTCTTCTCGACCCTCGGCTTTCGCTTCCTGATAAACCCTTGTTTGCTCCAAAGTCAATCCCAGCATAGCTTCAACTTCCTCTCTACTCAAGGTCGAAAACTTATAAACGGCAATTGTGGTTATGATGTCTAGTATTTCGTTTTTCGGCAGTGTGTCCGTTTCTTCTAATTTTACTCGCTCAATTAATTGCTTTGCTTGCTGTGCCATCACTTCATCTGATGCTAGAGTCAACTGCATCAAGTTGATACCTATTGGCTGCTGATTAGTCGCGCCTAACTCATCTAAATAGATTCGCTGCACTTGGTCGCTGTTGAGAAATATTCGATGAGTTTTTTGATCGCTTGGTTCCAAAGAGCGTGATGAAAAAATTACCACGCAGAACCAGTCATCGTACTGAGAACGATTCCGGTTCAGGTACATCAGCGACTCGGTAAAAAACCGATGGTAAAGGGCTTCATCCTTTTGGAATTGAACTTCAGCAAAAAAGATTACCCTGGATGTTGCATCCTCTGGAGGTAAAAACACACCATCCATGCGAAAAGCGGTTTCTTTGACTTCAACTGATTCAAATCGATAGTTTTGCCCTTGTAGAGGAGGATTATCAACCAGTTCAAAAAGTAACCCAGGAAAGCGCTTAAAAATTTGATAGTAAATGGAGTCTCGTTTCACTACTTCATCCTAAAATTCTCTTGTTATGAGTAGGCGTAGCCCGTCGTAGACATCGCTGATTACGACAAACCATAAAGATTAATCCTAACTTGGCTGAAGCTTATGCTAATTAAGGAGTATAACTGCTTGCTAAATAACTGCAATCGCAACTTCAACTTTTCGTTCGCTGATTTGGAGCGGGTAGGGTTTATCTTTATTTAAAGAGAGAGAGATTAAATCCTATAAACTATACGAAAAAGTAGCTATGGCAAGCAGTGAAGTATTTGATACCGAAAGAAAATCCCTATCTGTGCCAAGGGTAAACTTGCTGACTATGTTCCGGCTGGGTTTATTTCAGATGGGGTTGAGCATGATGTCTATTTTGACTCTGGGAGTACTTAACAGGGTCATGATTCAAGAAATAGCAATTCCGGCGACGCTGGTATCAGTAGTTCTAGCACTACCCTTATTTGTTGCTCCTTCCCGTGTCTGGTTCGGCCAGATTTCCGATGCCAAGCCTTTATGGGGTTCCCACCGCACAGCTTATGTTTGGGTAGGCGCGGCAATATTTGCGATCGCAGCATTTTTAGCTGTACAAGTAATGTGGCAGATGAATCTTGCTGGAAATAGTACAGGTGCTTGGGTATGGACAACCCAAACAATCGGTTGGACAGCACTTTTGGCTTTCGTTTTCGCTGTCTACGGTCTAGGAATTTGTGCTAGCGGTACTGCCTTTGCTGCTTTGTTGGTGGATATATCTGAAGAAGATAACCGTTCTAAAGTAGTCGGTGTGGTTTGGTCGATGCTAATGGTGGGGATTATTGTTGGCGCGATTATCAGTGCTAGTTTGCTCAAGCAGTTAACTCCAGAAGCAACTGTAGAAACCTTGCAGCCAGCAATCAACCGATTGTTTACTATTGTCCCAGCAATTGTATTTGGTTTAGCGATCGCAGCGACATTTGGCGTAGAAAAAAAATACTCTCAATACTCAACCCGTTCCACACTGGTGAACCGAGAAGATAGCATTACTCTAGGCAACGCTTGGAAAATCTTGACAGCTAGCCCACAAACAGGTATATTCTTCACCTTTTTATTGGTGATGACTATCAGTTTGTTTATGCAAGACCCGATTTTGGAACCTTATGCGGGTCAAGTGTTTAAAATGCCCCTAGCGGAAAGTACCAAATTAAATATTTTTTATGGAACAGGTCTATTGATTGCTTACGGCGTTACGGGCTTTTATATTATCCCGCGTTTGGGTAAGCGCAGAACTGCACGTTTTGGCTGTATGTTGGTAGCATTCTGTGCAATATTGCTAGGTATCTCAGGATTCACAGCTAATGCAGCAGTTCTTAAACTAAGTTTGGTCTTGTTCGGTTTAGCCACAGGTTTCTTAACTACAGCCGCAATTAGCTTGATGTTGGATCTTACCGCAGCAGAAGCCGCAGGTACGTTTATTGGAGCATGGGGATTAGCGCAGTCCATCTCTAGAGGAATCGCCGTGGTAATTGGAGGTACAGTTTTGGATATTGGACGCAAGCTGTTACCTAGCGCAGAGTTAGCTTATGGACTGGTATTCGTTCTAGAAGCGGTGGGAATGGTGCTGTCGATTTGGTTTCTGAATCGGGTGAACATTACAGAATTTCAAACAAGTACCAAGCAAGCGATCGCTTCAGTTTTAGAAAGCGATTTAGATTAAACTGTATAGGGCATGGGGCATGGGGCATGGGACAAATGACAAATGACAAATGACTAATAACCAATGAATGATTTTTGGACAACAATTCTTGATTTTGCCCAAACTACCACTACCAGAGTGGGCAAACAGCTAATGCAAGATTTTGGGCAAGTACAGGCTGACCAAAAAGCTGATGGTAGTCTGGTGACGCAAGCAGATAAATGGGCAGATCGGGAAATTCGGGATGCGATCGCTTCTAGTTTCCTTGGCTACGGCATTTTGAGCGAAGAAAGCGATCGCTCATTTCCCGATACTGAGTGGTGCTGGGTAATTGACCCTCTAGACGGTACAACCAACTTTACACGCGGTATTCCCATCTGGACAATATCTCTGGGTTTACTATATCTAGGTACACCCATTTTTGGGTATATTTACACACCAACCTTGAATCAAGCTTTTCATGGTTTCTGGGCAGGTTCATCTGGTTTAGCAACACCAACAGGAGCATTTCTCAACCACCACCCTATCCACACTAGTATAGATAGTCCTAGCAACAATCACTTTTTTAACCTCTGTTCCCGCAGCACCGCAGTTATCCGCAACGGCTTTCCCTGCAAAATTCGGATGTTGGGTGTAGCTAGCTATAACTTTTTGACAGTTGCTACTGGGGCTACTCTTGGTGGGATTGAGGCGACACCAAAAGTTTGGGACTTAGCCGGGGCTTGGGTAATTGTCCAAGCTGCTGGTGGAGTCTGGGCTTCGCTGAAGTCAGAGCCGTTTCCATTGTCACCAGGAGAAGATTATAGCGATCGCTCTTTTCCCACCCTTGTAGTTAGTCGTCCCGAATTAATTCCGGTATTTCAACCTTTTCTCGAAGGTGTAAAAATTTAATTTGCAGCTCGTTAAACTGGAAACAGCGATCTTGTTAACCAGCCTAGTGGAAAATAGCATAACCGATATTAAACTTAACAAAACCCTAGTTAAACAAAGAATTGAGTATAAAGAAAGCTGGTAATAATCCCGATTTCAGCGCCAGACCAGTGTAGTTATTAATTTAAGTAGTATTGTGGCTTTCATCACACTGGTTAATTTAGTATAAAAAATTTTATGTTGTCTAATCTAGATTTAATTCGAGAGTTTGTACAAAACTCTATTCAGAAAAAAGACGTTTTGTTGTCAAATCCTGTTTTGACAGCGCAAACAGTGTATAAAATCAACCAACTGACAGCAAAATCTGAAGGCGTAATTGCCACTGCTCAACTATCTAACACCCGATCTGAATTCTCGATTTCTCCAAAATCAACCCAGTGGGAATTGATAAATCAGGCATTAGCAGAATATAGTTATATCCTGAAAGGAGAAGTAGATAGTCGGGGTTTCTATCAGTATCAATACTGCGAAGTTCCCAAAGGCTATCAGATGAATTGTACTAAATGTGTAATTCTATGGCGAGCCTGGTGGAAATATTGCAAGCATAGTTCAAGACTAGGGATTCCGTTAGAACTTCTGATTAGAACACGAGATTCATGGTACCCAATTAGAGATTTAATTATCAGTGACGGGCTTCTCTATATCAAAACCTTGGGAAGTGAGATTGCACTTGGCTCAGACGATTTAGTTACTTGGTTAAGCAAAGTTGATGTAACCAAAATTAAAGAAATACCTTCTACAGAGACATAAGTGTGGGTATGGGGTTACGGATGTATGCCCCTATATTTATTATTTGCAAACATTTTTCAAAGTGATATTGACAACATAATTAGGCAAAGGACGTGAAGAGAAATGAAAGGACTTTGGCTCGAAAATAAGCAGTTGCAATTACGCACAGATATTCCGGTTCCTGAGCCGCCACAGGGAGAAGCCTTAGTACGCGTCTTGCGTGCAGGTATCTGTAACACCGATCTGGAACTACTTAGAGGCTACTATCCCTACACTGGTATTTTAGGGCATGAATTTGTCGGCATTGTCGAACAAGGGCCAGAACACTTAGTTAACCAACGCGTAGTTGGAGAAATCAATGCTGTATGTGGGCATTGTCGGTTTTGTCGTAGCGGACAACCAACTCATTGCGAAAATCGTACAGTTTTGGGTATTGTCAATCGCAACGGTGCCTTTAGTGAATATCTTTGTTTGCCGGTAGAGAACCTGCATTTAGTACCCGATAATGTGCCAACAGAAGTAGCAACATTTACTGAACCTGTAGCAGCAGCTTTGGAAATTCAGCAGCAAGTGCCATTGCATCCAAACCATCGGGTGCTAGTAGTTGGAGATGGCAAACTAGGGCAATTAGTAGCTCAGACACTAGCTCTAACGGGCTGTGAACTCGTAGCTGTGGGGCGTCATCAAGAAAAACTGGCTAACTTAGAAGCACGGGGAATAAAAACGAGTCTAGCTGATGATCTTACAGATGGATATTTCGATATCTCAGTAGAATGCACTGGCAATCCAGAAGGATTTGCGATCGCCCGCCGCGCTCTCCGTCCCCGTGGTACGCTTGTACTGAAAAGTACTTATGCTGGCAACCTCAGCCTAGATGCTTCTTCCTTAGTAGTAGATGAAATCACCCTCATCGGCTCCCGTTGTGGCCCCTTTACCCCAGCCCTCCAGCTACTAGCCACAGGACAAATTGATGTGCAACCCCTGATTCATGCCACCTACCCCCTGATTGAAGGGCTTGCAGCTTTTGAACACGCCCAGAGTCGGGGTGTTTTAAAGATATTGTTAGAGATTAGTTAATTGTCATTGGGTATCGGGCATTGGGCATTGGGAAAGAGGAGGCAGAAGGCAGGAGGCAGAAGGCAGAAGGCAGAAGTTCTTTAATTTTGAATTTTGAATTTTGAATTTTGAATTGATCTCTCCCCCTGCTCCTCTGCTCCCCTGCTTCCCCACTCCTTAATATAGATAAGGATTAGTCTTTGGTTGATAGTCACGACAATAGATTGCTTCTTCTGTATTGGCAATAGATGGGCGTACAGTACATTTAAGACGGTAATTGTCGGTAAAAAATTGGCAACCAGTACAGGGAATTTGATGCATTTGCTTGGCTGTACTAACACTATCTCGTGCGGCCGTCCAGAGACTCAACACAACCAGAATAGTTACAGTCCAAGCAACTACAAAACAAATCGGGACTAATAAAGGTTGAATCCCATTAATTAAGAAAAATATCAATTGAAGCATAGTATGTCCTGATACAAATTAGGAGTTAAAAGTATATTAACTCTTAACTCCTAATTCTTAACTTCTCACTATGGAGGTACAAATTAAACGCCAGCATGACCCAAGGCTAAACCTGTTACCAGCATTCCCAGAACAAGGAAAGGTTGGGCACTAGCTTGGTACTTAACATCATTTTTTACGGGGTCACGTAGGAAATACATATCCTGCAAGGTGATTTGCGGGATGATTAACAGTACTAGTATTGCTGCATACAAATTTTCGTGGATGCTGACGAGATAAGCTGCAATCAATCCTTGAAATATATCAATTGTCGCTACACAAATCCACGCCGCAGTGGTGATGCCAAACATTACGGGTAGTGAATTTAATCCTAGCTGGCGATCGCCTTCTACACTCTTGAAGTCATTGACAATGGCAATACCTAATCCAGCCAAGCTGTAGAACATTGTCAAGATCACAATTGTGGAATTCAGTTCTCCAAATAAAGCGTGTCCTGTAGACCAAGGTAGAGTAATGTAGCTTGCACCCAAGGCGTAGCTACCTAGCCAGCCGTTTTGCTTGAGTTTCAGGGGAGGTGCAGAATAAATATAAGCGATGAAAGAACCGATAATTGCGATCGCTGTAATTGTCGGGAATTCATGACCAGACCACACATCGAGCGCAAATGCCAAACCATAGCCAGCAATCAGTAATACCCAAATCTGAATAATTACCTGGGTTAAGGGAATTGCTCCAGAGGGAATCGGGCGATAAGGTTCATTGATGGCATCGATTTCGCGATCGTAGTAATCATTAAGGATTTGGGTGTAACCTGTCATCAATGGCCCAGCCAATAACATACAGGCTGCTACCTTCAACACATTTTCCAGCGTCCAAGTATAGTTACCAGAAGAAGCCGCACCACAGACTACACCCCAAATTAGGGGAATCCAGGTGATGGGCTTCATGAGCTGTAAACGAATTTTCCAAATCGAAGTTTCTCCAGACGCTGCACCTTTCATCCCCAACATCTGCCTAGTTTTCGCACTGCGATCGGCAGATGTGAGCACTTGCTCATTGAGATTATTTGCCACTGAGTCTAGTGCTTCAGATGGGTTAGGGTCTGGGGGAATGGGAGTTGATTCTGACATAAGACGTATTTTTTTTTAGAGTGGGAAGTTAGGAGTTAGAAGTTATGAATTAGTAGAGACGCAATTAATCGCGTCTGTGCAGGAGTTAGGAGTTATGAATTATTATTTTTATTCCTAACTCCTCACTCTTAACTCCTAACTTTGTTCCTACTCCTAACTAACTTAAAACGAAATTATCAAATAATGATTCTGAAACTTTGCTCCAGCAACGGGTCTGCCACTTAGAGCCGGGGGTAAGGGAATATTGCGTCGCTGATCTCCTGCTTCTACCGTGACTTCTGGCCCATATTGGGTAAGTTTGACTTGCTTTTTGTCAAATCCTGGTAAGAATAAGCGTACTTGACGATTGTGGATGTCTATTTCAATAGGTTTGGGAGCCTGTAAAGCTTGTGCTTCAAAGTTGGGTAGAGCGTCTATCAGTGGTTGCCAATCACCCGTGGGCGAGTTGGGAACGACGCTTACAGGTAAGGGTATAAATTCCTCTGACAGGTTGACATTTGTCTCAGTAGACACAAGCAAAACACCACCGACAGTTAAACCGATTTGTTGAGCGCTACCCCATAAATAACGAGCATTTGCTACTTCAATCGGATCTCCTGTAGTCACTAAGAAAGCAGCGAGACGCTTGGGATCGGCCAGAGCGGCTCTCCCCTTTTCTAAGAAATTATTGACTTGGTTAGTGGGAGCGGCAAAGTTATCCGCTGTCCAGTTGATATTGAAAAAACTGCTAATCAGCGGTTGAATCAAGGGTGATTCAGTAATTGTCTTCCCCAAGTCGGAGTTGACAAACAATTGCCGAAATCGCCGGACATACCAACTCAGAGATTCTGGCAAACCTAACATTCGCAACGTTAAAGAGTCGCCCGTGCCATCGTAGACGATCGCATCATATTTGCCACTGGCATCATATTCGCGAATAGCGTTCAGCGCTAGGGCGTTGTCCATCCCCGGCAAGACTACCAGTTCTTGACCAAAAACGTCTTTGAAAATGGGCGTGCGGAGATATTGCGCCTCAAGTTTCTTCACTTCGTCCCAGTTGCGCTCAAGCAATACAGATGTTTGAAACTGTACCGCCTGTAACTTGGGAGAAATTTCTTGAGGTTCGGCAGCAATGGGAGTACCCAACAGGATTGACAATGTTGGTTCTGCTTGTCCTGCTAGAAGTACGCGCTTGCCTTGATTTGCCAATAATTTGGCGGCGGCGATCGCAATTTTGGTACGAGCGGTGCCGCCTTTGCCCAAAAATGTCAATATTAGAGCCATTAGTTGATTCCTATTTTCACCGCCGATCTTTTCAACTCCAACTTAGCACTCAACATAGATTCTCAACCTGTGCTTTCAACTTCAGAGCCAAAGAAAAACCCGGATCTGAGTTTTTTACTACTACACAGGTTTGATTTCATCTTCAAAAAACCAAGTAGAATAATTGTCGTCAAACTTCACTACTACACCGATTCCAGCACCATCGGTGACTTTGTAGCCTTGGATGATACCCACTTGTCCGAGTTTTTTTACAACTGGGGCAGAAACGCGATCGCGTAAACGAAAGACTTTAACCTTTTGTCCGATTTCCATGCCTGATTACAATTCAGATAAACCAAGTCTCAGTGTAGCGGAATCCGTGACTCTGCTCTCATAAATTCAGGGGAGATGGGGGAGAGATGAGAAAGAATAACTCCTAACTCCTGACTTAACAGCTTAAAATTAAATCGGCAACCAAACAGGTACATACTCAATGTTTGTCTTTTTTTGTTCAAAGACACCCAAAAGCGATCGCGTCCTAACAGAGAAAATTGCTATTGTCGGGCAACAATAGATACCGAAAGCACAATTGCGGTTGTCACAAGAACGGCTGCGATCGCACAACTTTGCTAGATAGAGGAGCGCTTCGATTGTTCCATGAACAAATATCTGAATAAAAGCATTTTATTGACTATAAAGCAATTATATGGTAAAAAGCCTAATTATTTGCGATCGCTAGTTCTAGGAACCAATTGATAAATTCATTGGTCTTGCCCGGATAGGATGTGATTAAGAGTATAAAAATGGTAACTATTAGGAGTTCGATTTGATTTCTGTAAACATACTGAGACTGAAAAGCCTATTTTATAAGGGTTTTATCTAAAATATTGTTCAAAAATCAGATATGAGTCCCATAGGAACTTATGTTTAACAACGCTTTTTAAAATAAAGTTTTTATTGTTAAAGTAATGCGGTAAAGTAGCCACCAATAGTATAAAATCTGCAAATAATTTAGCTATGAACTGTAGCGGTGTGTAAGGATGAAGCTTTCGGTTAAAAGTAATTCAACTTGGTTGCAAGTGTGGCGCTACTGGGAATTGCTGCACGTCTTGGTAGCGCGAAATCTTAAAGTGCGTTACCGGGGTTCATTTCTAGGGGTTTATTGGTCACTGTTGAACCCGTTGATTATGACCGGGCTATACACTGCAATTTTTGGGACAACGTTTTCGTCGTATTACAATAACTCAATCCCAAACTATGTATTAGCAGCATTTACAGGACTGGTAGTAATCAACTTTTTTTCAGCTTCCACTTCTCAGGCACTGAGTAGTGTAGTAGGTAACGGCTCACTTTTAAATAAAATTCGTCTCCCAGTCAGTATTTTCCCAGTATCAATGATTGCAGCAAATGTGTTTCAGTTTGCCGTTGGAGTGTTGCCTTTATTAGGAATAATAACTTTTGTTAAATCCAAAAGTTTATTAAACGTGGTAGCATTGCTGGTTCCATTTTTAGCGCTGGTTTTAGTCTGTATGGGAGTTGGTTTTTTGGTCAGCGCTTTATATGTATTTTTTAGAGATTTACCTTATTTTTATGAGTTAATTGTATTTGTAATTTGGATCGGTAGTCCTGTATTTTATCCGCCAGACATTGTTCCAAAAACAGTAAAAGCATTTTTAGGATTAAATCCTTTATCACCAGTTATTGAAAGTATCCGGCAGATTACACTATCGGGAATGCTACCAGATTTAAGTTTAATTTGGGGAGCCTTGCTGAGTGGCATAATTATTTTGTCACTGGGATGGGTTTGTTTTCAACTGTGGCGGCATCAATTTATGGATTTGTTGTAAATAAATGGAAGTAATTCGCCTAGATCGAGTTTCGCTGTGGCGACGAACGCAAGAAGAGTTTTCTTATGACCTAAAGAAAACACTCCTATCTTTTTTGGAAGGTAAATATCACCAGCCTGCGAAGAAACAGGTGCTAAATGAAATTGATTTAGTTGTTGAAAGAGGTGAAAAAATAGGTATTATAGGGGCAAATGGCTCTGGTAAATCAACATTATTAAAGATAATTTCTGGGATTTTGCAACCTACTAGCGGATTAGTGCGAGTACGAGGTCAAATTGCGCCATTGATTGAACTTGGAGCGGGGTTTGATGCAGAAATTTCTGTGATGGATAATATTTTGTTGTATGGCGTATTACTGGGATATTCTCGAGCAGAAATGCGAAGAAGAACGCTTTCAATATTAGAGTTTGCAGAGTTAGAAGATTATGCATTAGTACCAGTGAAGGGATTATCTTCTGGAATGGTAGCGCGATTAGGGTTTGCTATCGCCACCGATATACAGCCGGATATTTTGATATTAGATGAAGTATTGTCGGTAGGAGATGAAAGTTTCAAAAACAAGTGTAAGCGAAGAATTGAGCAATTTTGGAATCAGAACGCTACTGTATTAGTAGTTTCTCATGATTTAAAATTTATCAAACAATCTTGTGTTAGAGGAATTTGGTTAGATCAAGGAAAAGTGCGTTTTATGGGAAACGCGGATGAAACTGCCGACTACTATTTAAACTCAGTAAGTAAAATTTAATCTAAATTATCTAAATTTATTTATCAGTAGTAATTCTGCTTAAAGGAAAATGATTTGATGAACTATGTGAATCGAAAGACTATATGATTAGATATACTTAGGCAAAAATTGTAGTTAAGCTTTAAACAAAAATGTATTCTTTTGTGAAGAATGATTGATGATAAATTTCAGGAGAATCAGATGGATTACGAAAAAATACTAGAGCGTATAAGTGATGTTTATCAACAATCCGTTAGATTTTATCGTCCAGCTGGAAATGAGGAAGAAGAATCAAGCAAAACTCTACCTCATCAACCACTAAATAATAGTTATGTTACAGAAATTGATGGTAACTATTTATTATTTTTTAATGATATATATACAAATACTATTCGTAAATGGCTAAAAAATATTTTAAAAAAAATATCATGGCCTATCTTTAAAAGACAAGTTTATTATAATTCTGCTGTTAGACGACTTTTATACAATTTAATTCAACAAACCGATCAATATTCTACAAGGGATAAAGAAGTAAATAAGAAGCTTTCTCAGTTTGAGCAGAAAATAGACCAACTATCTCAACTTAAGCAGAAAATAGACCAACTACCTCAACTTAAACAGAAAATAGACCAACTACCTCAACTTGAACAAAAAATAGAACAGCTTTCTCAACTTGAGCAGAAAATAGAACAGCTTTCTCAACTTGAACAAAAAATAGAACAGCTTTCTCAACTTGAGCAGAAAATAGAGCAAATTTCTACTGAATTACAAGCCGACAACAGTGTAACGAACCAAGCCTCTTCTAATGAAGAATCTAAAATTGCTAGTGGTTTATGGTTCAATGAACCAATAATTGTGGGCTATCGCGAAAATGGCGAAGCTTACTGGGCAGGAACTAATGAGAGAATATTTGAGAAAACCTTTGTTTTACAATCTCTTGCCCGTTTGTATGAATCAAGCAGTATAACAGTCTTGGATGTAGGGGCTGCCGAAAGTCTCCTTTCCTATGAGTTAGCGAGTTTTAATTATTCAGTTACAGCGATAGACATTCGCCCTATAGCATTATTTCATCCCAACTTGAAGTTTGTTAAAACTGATATCTGTAACCCTGTATTACCGTCAGCTAGCTTTGATTGTGTGGTTGCTTTATCAACTTTGGAACACATTGGTTTAGGATGGTATGGAGATAAAACAGAGGAAAATTACGATCTTAAAGCTGTCCAACAGATTAGTTTACTTTTAAAACCAGAAGGTAGTTTTATCCTTACAGTTCCCTATGGGAAAAAAGCTTTAACACCAGTACATCGAATATATAACCAAGAATCACTACAAAAACTAATTCAGGATTTCAGGGTAGTTCAAATATCCTATGGAGTACGTAAGGATGATTTTACTTGGGTTATTACTGAAAATGAATTAGAAGCATCTGAAAAAGAACATAATCCAGATAATTACCTTCCTGGCGCAGTAGCTATGTTGGTATGTAAAAAAAACTTTGTATAAAAAATTAAATCTCAAATTTACGCAGCATGAAAATAGCCATTGATCTTCAAGCTTTGCAAACAAATAACTCTAGAAATAGAGGTATTGGTCGTTATACACAATCTGTAATAGAAGCTCTATTTAAACAGCAAAATACTCTCAGTTACCAGTTATATACGAATAGTAATCTACCAGTACCAGAACTGGATGACAATTACTTTAAATATAATTCTGTAAATTACCCTTACATTGGTAGTTGCGACATCAATGAAATACTATTAAAAACTGTTTTAATGGCAGCAGATGTTGATATAATATTTCTACCTAGCCCAATGGAAGGTTTAGACTCCACAATACCTGATTATAGCGATTTTCCTAAAAAAGTTTTTGTTATTTGCTATGATTTAATACCTCTCATCTTTTCTGATAGATACTTAAACGAGTCCAATATGCGCTCACTCTACATGAAGCGCTTAAAAAATATACAAAATGCTGATTTTATATTTGCAATCTCGGAAGCTACCCGCCAAGATGTAATTAAATTTCTCGATATACCTCCTGAAAGAGTTTTAAACGTTTCGGGTGGTGTTTCTGCTTTTTTCACTCCCATTCCTGCTCATGAACACCAAGCTTGGCTCGAAACTTTTGCAAATAAGTTTGGTATTTACAAAAAATTTATTCTTTATACGGGAGGCGAAGATTGGCGAAAGAACATTGAAGGGTTAGTCACTGCTTTTTCTGCCTTACCCAAAAATTTGCAAGAATGTTACCAATTAGTAATTGCCTGCAAAGTTTCTGAGCATTTTAGTAAAGAAATAACTAGCTTTGCGTCAAAATTAGGAATTAATAAATCTATAATATTAACAAATTATGTTACAGATGAAGAATTAAGAGCTTTATACTCAACCTGCTCTCTATTCGTTTTTCCTTCTTTTTATGAAGGCTTTGGTTTACCGCTATTAGAAGCTATTTCATGTGGCGCACCATCGATTGCAAGTAATAGCTCATCCTTGCCAGAAATTTTAGGTTCTGATGAATTACTATTCGATCCATACTCACCTTCTGATATGGCTGCCATCATGCAAAAAGTTCTATCTGATGAGAACCTTAGAACAAAAATCTCACAGGATGCACTTCAGCAATCAGCAAAATTTTCTTGGCAATCTGTTGCTAAAAATATACTTGATGTGTTTCAAGAGCATCAGCTAATAAATAAAGTATCTATTTCAGTTAGTCAAAAACCACAAATTGCTTTTTTTAGCCCATTACCACCAGCTAAATCTGGTATAGCAGACTATAGTTGGGACTTGTTACCATCATTGGGAAAACATATTAACCTTGATTTATACCATGACGATAGTTATTTGCCCGAGGTTAATATTAGTAATAACTTATTTTCTCATAGTAAATTTGAAGAGAAATTAAAGTCTCAAGTCTATGAAGGTATTATTTACCAGATAGGGAATAGTAGTTACCATTCTTATATGTACTCTCAATTAATGAGATATCCTGGAATATCCGTGTTACATGACTATTACTTGGGAGGGCTAATTAATTATATGGAAGCTCGTTGTCCAGAACTTGGGATTAAATTTTCTCAAGAACTAGAACACTGTTATGGAAAAGATAAAGCATTACAAATTTTAAACCTTTTAAAAACAAAAGATTTAGATATTAATGAGAAATTATCAGAAGTAGGTCTTTATATAAATAGAAGAATTTTTACGCGCTCTCTAGGAGTCATATTACACAGCAAATGGGCTTATAAGTGTGCTATTAAAGAATTTAGTGATGATAATAGCCATATTGTTCATATACCTCAAATAGTGCCCAAGTATGTTGTTAATAAGGAAAAATCACTAATAGATCAATGTCAAGAGTTGGGTCTTCCAAACGATAAACTTATAATATCAACCTTTGGATTTATCAATAAAACTAAACGTCCCCTAGAAATTATTTATGCATTTAAGAAGTATCTTGTAACTCAACCTAATGCTTACTTAGTATTTGTGGGTGGTACTGATTACCTTGGTACAATTAATATAGAAAATGAAATTAAAAAACTAAGTTTACAAGATCGAGTAAAAGTTACTGGCTATGTCAATATGCCGGATTTTTACCGTTACATAGAAGTATCAGATATATGCCTCAACTTAAGATTTCCTTTTAACGGAGAAAGCTCTGCATCACTTTTGCGAATTTTGTCTGTTGGTAAGCCTACTATTGTTACAGATATCGGTTCCTTCTCTGATTTTCCCAATGATGTGGTGTTCAAAATACCCCATCCTGGACAAAGTGATGAAGTAGAAGAAATATTGAAATCTCTCATTTTACTAACTCAAAACTCAGACTACAGAAAATCCCTGAGCGAAAATGCATATAATTATATTGCTAAGGAACATTGTCCAGATAAGTGTGCCAATTTATATGCAGAGCTTATCCAGCAAATACTTTCTTCACCTCAAGCAAAAAGTAAAGAACTTGCTGACTATGTAGGACGTGAATTAGCAAAAGTTATACCTAATGCATCTAAAAAAGTACTTACTACTTTTGCTAGAGCTATTGATAATTCCTATCAGGAAGAACAGCAAGTCGTTGAAAATTTTGATTTAAACAATTTTGATTTAAACAATACTGCAATACTCATACAGCCTCCTTTAGGAAAAAAACTCAACTTTAATGATTTTTTACACGAATGTCGTTCTATTTGCCTTGCAAAAATACCACAATCTAAGGAAATATTAAGTATTGGATGTGCTGGAAATTGGTACTTTGAGTGGTTCGATAAATTTTATCCTTACTATATTGAAAATCACACTGGTATAGATTTAAATTCAAAGCCATTAAATTTACCAAATAATGTAACTTGGATTCAACATGATGGAGACGATCTAAAGTTAATAGAGTCACAAAGTTTTGACTTAGTATTTGCTGGTCAATTTATTGAACATATATCTTGGGAATCACAGGTAAGTTTCCTGTTAGAAGTCAATAGAGTACTTAAACCAAATGGCATTTTTGTACTTGATAGTCCCAATTATACTGTTACTAATAGATATGGATGGAAACAGCCAGAACATATACATGAACTGACTTTTAAACAAGTATGTGAGCTGTTGCCAATCTCAGGTTTTAAAATTCAAGATTCATTCGGTTTAATTCCAAAAGACTTGTTAGGAATGCCGCCTAATTTATTTGGCAGATATATTGAACCTTGTTTAGACATAAATTTCCATCAAGAAGAGATTGAAAAGGCAATTAATGAAGATCCGCAAAATTGCTTTGTTTGGTGGCTAACATCTCAAAAAATTCAAGAAATTGATCTTGCAGATAAAACTCTAATGAAGCGAATGCAGGAGTTTTATCTGGAAAACCAAAAAATTAAAAATGAGGTAATTTTTCATGGTATTGGTTCAATTATCGAAATCAAACAAGAGTATTTTGTGATTGTAGATCCTGATGATGGACAAGGATTTGCAATCTTTGGCCCTTACGATTCTTATTGCAAAGGTAAATATTTAGTTGAATTTGAAATTTTTGCCCATGACGAAGATAATGAAATATCTAGAAGTAATCTAGATTTAGTTGTAGCGATCGCAGATATTTATACTAATTCTGGTGCGCTAGTTCTAGCCAAAAAAGAACTTACTTTAAGAGATATTTTCAAGAAAGAGAAAACAAAACTAAAGTTTACTATAAATACAACATCTGTACTAGAGTTTCGAGTTTTATCGTTAGGACTATATCCAGTTTTAGTTGGTATTAAACCAAAAGTAACAATGCTATAATTCAGTATTTCCAGAGAAGAAATATATTGTAAAAAAGTGAGCATGACAACAAAAAAAGCTCTAATCACCGGGTTAACCGGACAGGATGGTTCATATCTTGCCGAACTACTCATAGCAAAAGGCTACCAAGTCTTTGGTCTAGTCCGCCGTTCTAGCACCAGTAATCTAGAGCGTATCACCCACCTTTATGGCGACATTCAAATCGTATCCGGCGACCTCCTCGATCAATCATCCCTTATGGATGTAGTGAGCGAATGCCAACCAGATGAAATTTATAATCTCGCCTCTCAAAGTTACGTTCCTCTTTCTTGGACACAACCTGCTCTCACTGCTGAATATACAGCCCTCGGTGTTTCCCGCCTCTTAGAATCCATTCGTCGCTGCAAACCTGATGCCAGATTCTATCAAGCATCCAGTAGTGAAGTTTTTGGTCAACCCGACGAATCGCCTCAAACCGAACGCACTGCCTTTCGTCCCCGAAATCCTTATGGAGTTGCTAAAGCTTATGCTCATTGGATGACTGTCAACTATCGGCAGAAATACAACCTTTACACCTGTTGTGGTATTACTTATACTCACGAATCACCTCGACGTGGGACAGAATTTGTATTTCGCAAAATCACGCACGCAGTTGCCCAAATTAAATTAGGTTTGGCAAATGAATTAAAATTAGGCAACCTAGATGCCCGTCGTGATTGGTGCTACGCCAAAGATGCTGTCTACGCTATGTGGCTGATGTTGCAGCAGGAACAACCTGATGACTACCTCATTGCCAGTGGTGAAACCTATTCTGTTAAAGAACTTGTTGAGTGTGCTTTTGACTGTGTTGGGCTTAATTGGCAAGATTATGTCTCGATTGACCCCGCTTTTTATCGCGCTGATGAATCAGTGCAGTTAGTTGGTTGCATTGATAAAATTAAAAATGGAATAGGTTGGCAGCCTCAATACTCTTTTAGTCAATTGGTCGAGTTAATGGTTGATTATGACCTTAAGAAATTAAGCAGTTAGCTTTTTAGTTTCTTAATCATAAATAACCATTCACTTGAAACTAAGAAAAAAGTAAAATAGCTTACCTAAGGATGTAACTACTAAGTTTTTTAGTTATGGCTTTTCTTAGGTAAGTTTTTTAAGTCAAAAATTTATTAAAAATTTGCATAATAATAGTTTCAAATAGGTTCTAGAATGAAGATATTTATAGATTGTACTCACACTGCAAAACATACATATAAAAATACTGGAATCCATCGAGTAGTTCGAGAACTAACTTCTGAATTATTGCAAATAAGCTCAAACCGCACAGATATAGAAATAGTAGCGGTTATGTTTGATGGTAGTTTTATGCGGAGAGTGACTAATCTTAATCAACAGCAAGATGGCCATTCGATCGAGGTTAACAAATATCTCGCTATAACTAAAATAAATATAAAACTTCAAGCTCTAATTTTGAAGCTGAAAAATAAATTTATAAATTTATTTTATAGATTAAATTTAATTGATTTGTTTGATTCAAATTTAGCAAACAAAAAAGTTTTCCTTGAATTTGAAGATTCTATAATCCAGTCAGGAGATATTTATGTAATAGCTGATGCCAATTGGGATTTACCTAAAACTTATTACCGATTTTTACAACTTTTAAAAACTTATAAAGTTACTATTGTAGTTATATGCTATGACCTCATTCCCATAAAATTTCCAGAATTTTCTTCTCAGAGATTTACTAAAGCTTTTACAAAATTCTACAGTGATTATTCGACTTTATTTGATAAGGTATTATGTATCTCTAAAAAGAGTGCTGAAGATTATAGTAATGCGAGGGATCAAGGGATATTAGCTAATAATAATTCACAAATTATTCAAAGCTTTCGTTTGGGTAGTAATTATTATAAACAGGATTTATTAATAAGTGTAGAAAATAATAACCCTGATATAAAATTGCAGCAATTAATAAATAAAAAATATATTTTAGTAGTTGGAAGCTTAGTGCCTCATAAAAATATTAAAACTATTATTGCAGCCTTTGATTTATTAATAAATTCTAGTTATGATGATGTATTTTTAATTTTTGCCGGTAATAAAGGTTGGGACTCAGAAACTGATAATTTGATAGAATCTAATAAAATGTATGGCAAGCTCATACAAATACTAGGTTCAGTTAGCGATGCTCAACTAGATTTTCTCTATCAAAACTGTTACTGTTTAGTTCAAGCCTCCTTTTATGAAGGGTTTGGATTACCTGTGGTAGAAGCACTACAACACTCTAAACCTGTGATTGCTAGCAATGGTGGATCTTTGCCTGAAGTAGGAGGCGATTTTTGTAGATATTTCTCTCCTACTCAACCAACAGAACTGTATGAAGCTTTAAAAGAACTACTTGATTCAGATATTTACTACAGTAATTTGATAGAGCGTATAAAAAATGAGTATGTACCATTCTCATGGCAACAATCTGCTGAAGAGTTTCTCTCTTGTTTGTATAATTAAATTCAGTTTGAATAAAAGCTTAAAATTTATTAGTTAATCTATCTTTTTTGTCTAAAAAACCCACAATTAGAACAACTTACGTTATTAACTTCACAGTCAATTTTTGAGTAAAAATTCTATAAAATTTTATTAAAATTAACACCATAACAAGGTTTGCAAAAGAGAGATATTATCCTATATATTTGTTAAATAAATTACTATCAACTTATTTATTACTAGTAACAATTCTGCTAATAGACCAACATTAAGCAATTAAGCTTGACATAATAAACTAAAAAGCGAGTTGAAAATTATGCTAGATACAATACTACAAATCGTCAAACCTATATTGAATCTATTAAGATCATTGAAAAAAAAGTATAGCCTTCCTTCTTCGACAACAGATGCTATAAGCTTGAACATTAAAACTTTGGGATATGAATATGCTCGTAGTTTGCGCGAACAGTTGATAATACCTAGTAGTTTATCTCCACAAAAAATCAACTTACAATCCAAAGCTTGTCAACAAAATGATATTGAATCAGATTGGTTTTTTTACTGGTGTCAAGAGATGAAAATTCCGGTAGCATACCATCGAAAATTGTGGGAATTTTGCTATATTTTACAAGCATTATATGAATATGATTTACTTACTCCTGGACGTAAAGGTTTAGGTTTTGGTTGTGGTGAAGAACCTCTGCCAAGTATTCTAGCTGCTTATGATATTGCGATTACGGCTACAGATTTACATCCAACAGCATCAGCTGCACAAGGTTGGATAGAAACTAAACAAAATATGTCTTCTTTAGAAAAGATATTCCGTCCTGAGTTATGTACAAAAGAACTATTTACTAAAAATGTGAGTCTAAAGTATGTCGATATGAATGCTATTCCTGCTTACTTAGAAGGTAAATATGATTTCTGCTGGTCTGCTTGTGCATTAGAACATCTAGGTAGCATTAAAAATGGACTTCTGTTTATCGAAAATTCTCTAAAGACTCTAGTTCCTGGAGGAATAAGTATACAGACGACAGAATTTAATTATTTAGAAGAAGAAAAAACTATTGACAACTATGGAACAGTACTTTTTAGAAAAAAAGATTTTGAACAAATTGCTAAAAAACTAACTGCGGCAGGACATCAAGTAGCACCCCTCGATTTCAATATTGGTTCTCGTGTTTTAGATAAATTTATTGATATTCCTCCATACTATAGTCAAATACATGAAATGCTACAAGAAGCACATTTAAAATTATTATTTGAGCGTTTCGCTTCTACATCCTTTGGTATGATCATCAAAAAAGCTGTGTAAGAAGTTACGGCTCTTAAGTTACCCTAGTATTCTCTAATTTTTAATAATTCATGTAAAAATTATTGTTTTACAATCATTATAGGCAAATGAAAAAAATACTAAATGAATATAGTAGATAATATTTCCTCTAATCAATTAATTATTAACTTATCTATTCTCTTGTCTAAACCAACAGGTATAGGCAACTATGCTCAAAACCTTTTTCCTTATTTAAAATCTTTCCAACCTACTCTGTTAGTAGCCCAAAAATATCCTAATTTTGATTGCTATTTAATCCCGTCAAACTTAACCCCAGACCACGGCACAAAAGGTCATTTTAACCGCCTACTTTGGACACAATTTAAACTACCACAAATATCTAAAAACCTTAAATCGAGTCTCTTATTCTCTCCGTTACCGGAAGCACCCCTTTATAGCAACTGTCGTTTTGTCGTTACCTGTTTTGACATGATACCGTTGCGCTTTGGCAAACGCTTTTCACCACTCACAGCCTACCACCGCTACTACACTCCCCAAGTTTTTAAACAAGCACAACATATTATTTGCATCTCTCAGACTACGGCTAAAGACATTACCGATTTTTACCAAATTCCCGCCAGCAAAATTACTGCGATTCCTTTAGCGCACGATCGCACTCACTTTCTTCCTCTCAACCTCCCTACCCGCAACTACTTTCTCTATATTGGCCGCCAAGACCCTTACAAAAACATCCAGCGACTCATCAGTGCTTTTGCGGCGTTACCTAACTGCAAAGACTATGAACTATGGTTAGTAGGGCCAATTGATTCGCGTTACACCCCGATTTTAAAAGTGCAAGTTGCAGAATTGGGTGTAACTAATCAGGTAAAGTTCCTTGACTATGTTCCTTACAGCGAATTGCCAAACATCATCAATCAAGCGATCGCTCTCGTTTTCCCCAGTCTTTGGGAAGGTTTTGGTTTACCTGTCCTCGAAGCAATGGCTTGTGGTACTCCCGTCATTACCTCTAATCTCTCCTCTTTACCAGAAGTGGCTGGCGATGCGGCGATGCTAGTCAATCCCTACAACACCGGAGAAATTACAGAGGCGATGCAGGCTGTTGCAACTAATTCAGAATTGCGATCGCATCTTTCTAGTCAAGGTATCACTCACTCCCAACAATTTAGTTGGGCAAAAACAGGACTTGCTACCACCGAAGTTCTCAAGCAGTACCTATAATGGCTGATTTCTAAAAAATAGAGAGACTGCGAGGTAAGCTTTCTTTAACTGCAATAGCATTCCAGTTAGCGATCGCCTGCTCTTCGGTTAGAGTCGGGTTAGCATTACACACATACTCAAGTTTAGTTAACACGTTTTGATGGGCAAGAGCAATTTCTTGAGCAACGGGTGCTGTGAGAAGCTTCTTCCAGAGAGCATACTTTCCCTGCCAGAAGTGATTGTTTGTACTCGTGGTGCGGAGGCGATCGATGGAATGCAACGAAACCACATCTAATATAGGCTTGACTGGGGTCAGCCCCAGTTGTTCGTTAAACTGGGCAAGTTCCTTGACCGCATCATTCACCAGATTTTCATAACGAACTTTTAATGTGTCTTCTCGCCTCCACCATTCCGGGCTAATCGAGAGAAGTGCTGCTGCTCTACTCCCAGTGGCATAGTTGATAAACTCTTGGCTAAGTGGTGTTTTCTCAAGGATGGAAATCTCAGTTCCCCCTTCACCTTTTAGCCAGCTGGCAGTATCTGGTTCGTAGTTGGCAAAATGCAGAATAGAAATCAATACATCCAAGGGATGGCGGGCAAGAACTACCACACGAAATCCTTGCTGGGCGAGCAATGAAACTAAATCATCACTTCTGTGCCAATGAATCTGAAGCACTAATCTTGCTGGTAGCAAGTGCCAGGAAATGTCATCTGGATGATGCACCGCCAGTTCAACCATTTCATAAATAGCTGCCAGCATTTTTCGTAGCCAAGTGTTGCCCGATCGGGGATTGCTGATTATCGCCAGACGCAAGGCGTCTAAACTGCTCAAATTCTGTTAATCCTTTCAACTAAATTAGGGTACATCTAAACTAACATCATACTGACACCATAATGTAAATTCAATGATTTGGGATTTTGTCAAGATTTCAGATTATCTCGGCTAATGACTTGTAATTAATCCTAAATCCTCATGAAAGCAGTATGAAAGCACTAATTCTTTCTGGCGGTAAAGGCACACGCTTACGTCCCCTCACCTACAGCGGGGCAAAACAACTTGTACCAGTTGCTAACAAACCTGTTTTATGGTACGGCATTGAAGAAATGGTCGCCGCTGGTATTACTGATATTGGCATCATTATCAGTCCAGAAACCGGCGCAGAAGTCCAAGGGAAAACCGGAAATGGAGAATGCTTTGGAGCGAACATCACCTACATCATACAAAACCAACCACTTGGACTTGCTCACGCCGTCCAAGTCGCTCGTCCCTTTTTAGGTGATTCTTCCTTTGTCATGTACTTGGGCGATAACCTGATTCAACTAGGTGAGTTACGTTACTTTCTGCAACAATTTAGCCAACAACAGCCAGATGCTTTGATTCTCTTACGTTCAGTTGCTAACCCTAGCGCCTTTGGTGTGGCTCAGGTGGATGAAACAGGGCGAGTATTACAATTAATTGAAAAACCCAAAGTCCCTCCTTCAAATCTGGCATTAGTAGGGGTTTATTTCTTTTCTCACCTCATTTATGATGCGATCGCAAATATCCAACCTTCCACTAGAGGCGAGTTGGAAATCACTGATGCTATTCAATACCTCATTAATCAGCAAAAGCAGGTTGTAGCCCACAATCTCCAAGGCTGGTGGTTAGATACTGGTAAAAAAGATGATTTATTAGAAGCTAATAGATTAATTCTCGATACCTATCTGACAGCATCAGTTGTGGGCGAAATCGATGCCCAAAGTCAGATTATTGGACGAGTCAAAATCGGGGTAAAATCTAAAGTAATTAACTGCACAATTCGGGGGCCAGTAATCATTGGTAGCAATTGTCATTTAGAAAATTGCTTTATTGGCCCTTATAGTAGCATCGCTAACAATGTCACACTTATTGATACTGATTTAGAACACAGCGTTATTTTAGAAGGTGCTAAAATTGCCGGAATTCATCAGCGCATTATTGATAGTGTGATTGGACAAAGGGCACAATTGAATCTTGCACCCCGTCGCCCTAAAGCCTTGCGATTTATGATTGGCGATGACTGTCAAATTGAACTAACGTGATTTGCTTATTCAAAACAAAAAAACCACAGTCAAAATCTTAATTATAATACCTGTAAAATACAAGTATTAAATTACTCTCAAAATTAAGACTGTGGCATATTCCTTGTAATATTAATGAGCATTGTACATACCAAAATTTCCGAAGTTATCCAACTCGAACCCCAAGTATTTGGAGACGATCGCGGTTTCTTTTTTGAAGCTTACAACCACCAAAGATTTGCTCAACAAATAGGGATTGTTACGAACTTCGTCCAAGATAACCACTCTTGCTCTAAACAAAACGTTCTCCGGGGATTGCACTATCAAATCCAACAACCTCAAGGTAAACTCATTCGGGTTGTTTCTGGCACTATTTTTGACGTAGCCGTAGACATTAGAAAAAGTTCGCCTACCTTCGGTAAGTGGGTAGGTTATGAACTCAGTGCTAAAAACAAACGCCTACTGTGGATACCACCAGGTTTTGCTCACGGCTTTCTTGCTCTTTCAGAACTAGCCGAAGTTCTCTATAAAACTACAGATTATTACGTGCCCCAAAGCGATCGCACAATTCTATGGAACGATCCAGATTTAGGGATAGATTGGCCCTTGAGTGGGCCACCGATTTTATCAGCTAAAGACCAAGCTGGTAAATCTTTCAGAACTGCTGAAGTATTTGATTAAATAGTCATTGGTCATTGGGTATTGGGCATTGGTCATTTGTCATTGGTCATTGGTACATACACCGTCTCTTGTGATACCCTAAGCTTACTTTTATGGTAGGCGGAAAAACTCTGTTTTTCATCGGACTAATTCAAACCATGTTAAAGAGTGAGCATGGCTTCTCTTGGACAAATGACAAATGACAAATGATAAATGACAAATGACAAAATCAATTTTGCTGATTGGTAGTAACGGTCAAGTGGGTAAGGAACTACAACAAATACTCTCATCATCCGGCAATATTATCTCAGTAGCACGCCCAACAGTAGACCTTACCCAACCCGATACCCTCCGCAAAGTTATCAGATCCAAGCAGCCGCAAATCATCATTAATGCTGCTGCTTATACTGCTGTAGATAAAGCCGAAAGCGAACCCGAACTTGCTACCGCTATTAATGCAACTGCACCCCTAATTCTTGCCCAAGAGAGCCAAAAATTAGGAGCTTTTCTAATTCATATTTCCACTGATTACGTTTTTGATGGCAATGGCTGTAGCCCTTACCAGGAAACTGATGCGACTAATCCCTTGAGTGTCTATGGTAAAACCAAACTCGCCGGAGAAGAAGCTATTCAAGAAACTTGCGCCCATCATCTCATTCTCCGCACAGCTTGGGTTTATGGAACCTTTGGCAAAAGTAACTTTGTTAAAACCATGCTGCGACTAGGTGCAGAACGCCAAGAACTCCGTGTTGTCGCCGACCAAATTGGTAGCCCGACTTGGGCGCAAGATATAGCCACAGTTATAGCTCAGACAATTCCTCAGTTAACCCCAGAAATTAGCGGCATTTATCACTACACTAATAGCGGCGTTGCTAGCTGGTATGATTTTGCTGTCGCTATTTTTGAAGAAGCACAACAACTAGGCTTCCCTTTGAAAATTGAACGTGTTGTCCCCATTACAACCGCCGAATATCCCACACCAGCCCGTCGCCCTTCTTATTCCGTCCTTGCTTGTGGAAAAATTTCCGCAATTCTAAGGACTTATCCTTCCCATTGGCGACAAAGACTTCGGCAAATGCTTGCAGATTTGAAAATTGGGCATTGGGCATAGGGCATGGGGCATAGGGCATTGGGTATTGATTATTCTCCTCTGCTCCCCTGCACCCCTGCACCCTTGCTTCTTACCCACGTCCTATTTATTTTGACTTTTTAATACTCCGGTTTCATGTTGTATGGGCAAGACATCTAAAATATCAGTTTGGGAACAATATTTTAAATCTTCGTGACAGTCAAGACGCAATAATCGTTGACCGTGACTAGCTTGGTGAAGTAATCCTAATAAGTTATCTTGCCATTGAGAGTAAAGAGCGATCGCACTAATTACTTCATCGTTACCAGCAAGTTCTTCAGGTGAGAGCTTGGTTTGTTGCAAAATACTATGAGCGATCGCACCCGCACAAACTGTATCCTCTAAAGAAAAACTACCTTCCCAACCGGAACCGACAATCCACACTGTTTCTGGTTGCTTCTCTAAAAGAAATTGCACCACCGCCGCCCGGTTAATCAAGGCTGCTGCTAAGACATTTGGGGAATCTTGTACTCGTTGTAAAGCACGAGTGCCATTTGTAGTGCTGATAAATAAACGCCGCCCTTGTACTAATTCTGGTGTGCAGTCGAGGGGAGAGTTACCCAACTCAAAACCAGCTACTTTCGCGCCGCCGCGTTCTCCAGCCCGCAGGCGTTTTTCAGGGGGCCATTTTTCGCTAACTTCAATTAATTGATCTAAATCGCTGAATACTTGTACAGCTTCGCCTCCAGATGCCAAGACAGTCGCTATTGTGCTAGTAGCTCGCAAGACATCGACTGCGATCGCACATTCTGGCGCTTTATCCGTTGGAGTCAATTCAGGAGTGTGGTATACGAATAACTTCACGGGCTGGATACACCTGTTTTAATACTACTGCCGAAAATAACATTCTACCTAGTTGGTGTCACTAACTATAGTCACAATTATTCGCAAACAATTTTTTAGCATCAAATATGCATGATGTAACCTATTCAATACAAAAATACTCAAAAAGTCTATTTTTATGCTTTTAGACTTTCATATTTGCTGCACTATCCTGTAATCTAAAACAAGAATAGATTTTCTCAAGCTGTATTTGGCATTCCAAGTTAGCACCACTACGCATCCTGACTAATATTTAGCCAAATAGAAACTAAAATTTTTACCTCTACTCCGCTCATCCCAAATCGAAAATCGCTATGGCACCTTTACCCGATTACCGCCCTAAACAACTATCTTTAGGCCCGTTGGAAGCGGAAATTTTAAATATTATCTGGGAGCTTGGTTCAGCCACAGTCAAGGATGTACACGATCGCATCCTCGCCGATCCCAACCGCGAATTAGCGTATACTTCTGTCACCACTGTTTTACGCCGCCTCACTGATAAAGGTTGGCTGGCCTGCGACAAAAAGGAGCGGGCATTCTATTGGCGGCCAATGCTGAGTAAGCAACAATCAGAAGTGATCAAAGCTCACGAGCAGTTACAGCGATTTCTCGCAGTGGGGAACCCCGATGTTGTTGCTGCCTTTGCTGATAGCTTAGATGAAGCAGCTAGCGAACAAATAGCAGCGATCGCTAAACGTATTCAATCTGCACGCCAAGCCAGGGAGGAACAATGATGCATCTGATAATGATTTTGAATGCTTTGGCAGTTGCCTGGTGGTTAAGATCCGCTTGGAATCAACGCCAAGGTAATTGGAATTTGCGGTGGCAGCGATCGCTATTTTTGTTTCTCTTTCCGCCTTTGCTAATTTTCATGACTGCGATCGCTGTGCTGTTCATGGGACCTCAAGGACAAATGGGCGGAATGTATACAGGCTCAATTAGTTATTTACTAGCATTAATTTATTTGGCATTTTTTGCCATTTCATGCATTAAACTTGCTTTCCAAGGTTGGCAGTCTGTAGAATCTGCCCGTAACTGCCCCTTAGTGAATGTTGGCGATAGACAAGCCAGACTATTGCAAACAGGCGCGTTGTTCGCAGGTCAAATCGGTTTTTGGCAACCGGAACTAGTGGTTAGCCAAGGATTAGTGCAAACTCTCTCACCGGCTCATTTAGAAAGTGTCTTAGCCCATGAGCAAGGGCATCACCATTACAGGGATACATTCTGGTTTTTCTGGTTGGGTTGGGTGCGTTCTTGCACAGCATGGTTGCCGAATACAGAGCCTTTGTGGGAAGAATTGTTAGCTTTGCGCGAACTTCGTGCCGACGGTTATGCAGCATTGCAGGTAGACCCTCTGGTGCTAGCAGAATCACTTTTATTAGTGGTTAGTAGCGGTCCTGTCTTATCGGAAATTTGTTGTGCTGCATTAGGTTCCTCTGGTGCAGATCGTTTAGAACAAAGAGTAGAAGCCCTATTAGCACCACCGGAACCAACCCCAGAAGCTCAATTACAATCGTGGCATGGCTTTCTGTTAGCATTCCTGCCTCTACTGTCTGTGATATTTCATAGTTAAGTTGATGTTCTAAACTATATTTCAACTGCTATAAAAAGCTACTACAGCCCAAAGCTGCAACGGTAGTGACATCGGTCGTGTCTGTAGTAACTTCTGCTTTGACGTTTCCGTGTTTCGCGCAAGCTGTAGTAACTTCTGCTTTGACGTTTCCGTGTTTCGCGCAAGCTGTAGCAACTTCTGCTTTCCCTGTAGTAACTTCCGCTTTGACGTTTCCGTGTTTCGCGCAAGCTGTAGCAACTTCTGCTTTAACGTTTCCGGGTTTCGCGCAAGCTGTAGCAACTTCCGTCATCAATGTAGCAATATTGGTTATGTCTGTAGCGATCGCGGTTGCCACGTCACGATGAAAATTTTGAATCTAGCGGTTCCCAATTGTATGGAATACAGACCTAACCCCCAGCCCCTTCCCTTCTAGCGTTGGGGAGTAAGATTCAAAGCCTCTCTCCTTTTAGGAGAGAGGTTTGGAGAGAGGTCAAAACTGTACTGCACCCAAGGGAGAACCGCTATAGGACTGTTATATTACTCTTCTTCTAGCAACTGTTCTACATATTTTTGCACTAAAGGCACTTGAAAAGCATTGCCTTCTTGAGTCAAGATTTCTTTTCGCGTTAGTTTGCGGATAACGCCTTTGTCTTGCTGTGTGGGAGTTTCTCCGTGGATTATTCGGCGCAGGAGAGAGCGTAGGCGTAGCCCGTCGTAGACATCGCTATCTGTTAAACTCCTCCATAATTCCCGAAAATACTGATCGCCTCGCTCAAGCACAACAGGTATAACTTCTTTAACATCCTGTGCAGTAGCTTTTGCTGTATCTGCTTCTCGCCTGTTTCTTCTGATATCGCGGTTTAGCAACTCCACCAACTCATAACACACCAACTGAACGAGATAAGGTTGACAGCGAGTAAGTTGGATAATTTCATCTACAGCAGTTGGTTCATAGATATCGCCGAAGTTCTCTACTGGCTGTTGAATCAAATCGCGGGCTTCTGACTCTTGCAGGTAAGTCATTCGTAAAGCACGGGTGTTAATTAGATAGTCACTCCAGTAATCGTCAAGTTCAGATAACTCCTGTGAACCACTAAAAAGTAAAATCCACTTGCGTTGGTGTTGCAGCAGGTTACGGATAAAATTGAGCGGTGCACGGCTGCTTGTTGCTTTCACTACCTCACCCAGGCGTTCATATTCATCCAAACAGAGGAGAAATTGCTTACCGGAGTTGTTGCGTTCTATTTCTGTTAGCCAAGTTTGCAGCGCAGGAAATGGATCTTCAGCTAGTTTATTGGCATCTGGATTAGGCAAGAATACTTTGCGGGGTAATCGCCGTGCAGCTTCGATAATTTGTTGAGCTAAATTCTCAGCCAATCCTTTTAACGTTGTAGCTGATGCTGCTCCTTGTATATCTACCAGCAAAGGTACAATATTTGCTTGTATTTTGTAAGGTAGATATTTCAGCGCTGAGGTTTTCCCTGTTCTCCGCCCTCCATAGAGTAACAACACTGGCGGTTGCTCTGAAAGTGTGAAAGATTCAATTTCCCGAAATATATCAATTCGCCCTTTAAAACGATCTTTTGCTGTTTCGTAGTCTAGTGAGTTACCAGCAATATAAACTTGCCGAATTTCTTTTGATTGCTGTGCCTGTTCCTCTAAAGTGCGCTGCGCCGTCTCTAGGATAGTCAGCCAGTTTTGTGCAGTGTTGCCAAAAGAGAAAGCAACGCGAGCATCTTTTGTCAAAGCTAGATTTTGCGCTAGTTTGCGTAATGCATTGATGGGAATGTTCAGTAACTCATATCGACGATAAGGTGAAGTTGCTTCCTCTGATGCCCGTACATTCTGACTAATATCCAAAAATTGGGGCAGTACAATGCCAAGTTCCTTTGGTGCTGGTGAGGGAATCCACGCTAGTTGGTTGGCAATGTCTACAATATCGCTCAACCTCTGACAACGGTTGAGAATATCTACAGCAATACCAGAAATTGCCTGTGCTGCAACTTTTTGCTGGTTAGTGGATGTAATTAGATAATTAATAGTCTCACGGGCAACATCTGGGTTCTTTTGATAAGCCTCTACAATCATCACATCCATGAAAGGCAGAGGCAAAATAATCAATTCATCAAAGCAAGGGGGCAGATATCGCAAACAATTTACCCGCTTACCATTGGGAAACAACAAGAACAGGGTAAATATCCACAATAATTCCGGCAACCAGAAGTAAACCCGGAACACACCCAAAATAAACGCCACGCTTCCCGCCACGCCGAACGCCGAGACGGAGCCCAAGCCGATGGGCACGGCGAAGGCCACGCGCGGCAAATTTTGCACCACGCCGAACACCACGCCTGCTGCCACGCCGAACGCTACACCTAACGCCACATTTTGCGCCATACCTAACGCCACATCTGGCGCCATACCTGCCGCCACGCCGATCATCACGCTTGTCGCCACGCCGAACACCACGCTTCCCACCACGCCGAACATCACGCCTACCGCCACACTGACCATCACAAGTGCCGCCACGCCTGATAAAAATTGAACTGCCAAAAATATGGTAAAGACAGCAACAAGGAAAATAACTAGCCTATTTGTATTACTGTCAGGGTATACAACCCTTCCTATAAACCAGCCCACCAAAAAAACACAGCTAAAGAACCAGTTAAATGATTCACCACTAATCAGAATGTAAACTGGTGCCACCAATAACACAGCAAACATTGGTACTACAGCAGTTAGCCACCTAGCTTGCCCAGCATAGCGACGCAGGCGGGGGTCAATATAAAACTCAGCTTGTTTATTGATGTCATCTGTTGGCTTCAATTCTGGATTGATATCGCGCAACCAACGTTTAAAAGTAAAAGGCTTGAAGTAAGCCCAATACAGCAGACACATGCATTCAGCCACATAATTCCAAAAGCCTGATGTTGGAGACTTGTTACTCATGGCTACTTTATCCCCAGCTTGTCACGCACAAAATCCCAAACTTCATTCCAGTGCAGCACACCCACCAAAACCAAAACGAGCAAAAGCAGAATTACCATCCCGATAATCCAGTTGCTCACATCATCAACAGCCCCACCAATAAACTTGGCTATTCTACCCAGACGTACTGGTAAATCCCAAACTAACCAATGCAGCCATAATTGCCATCCCTGTCCCTTTGCTTTGAATTTAGGATTTGCAAGCTGTTGTTCAAACTGCTGTTTGGCCCACTTGATAGCCTTACCTTGTTGACGTGCTTCCCACAAATAGTAACCAGCCAATTGCAACTTATAAGGATGACGATCGCCCCATTGCTGGGCATGACTCTGTTCATCTACACTCAAAGCTGCACCATTTATAGACCGAGTTGGTAAGCGCGACAGTTCAATAGCCTCATCTGTAGTTAGTTCTTTCAAATAAATAGTGTGACCAATATTGAAAAAACTAGAGCCAAACCGATGCTCGTTAGCATAAACATCCAGTTGTTTACGGGAAGCCACCACTAGCATCAAGGCGTTGCTATCCATTAGCGATCGCAAATTGTCATAAAATCCATTATCGAATTTATCGGGATATTTCAAAAGGCTTTCAAAATCATCTAGACAGAGGACGGGTAGCTTTCCTTGCCGTTTCCATTCCTTAACCGCATCTGAAAATGCTTGACGATTAAGCGGTTTACTCTTCCAACAATTTTGCAGACTGCGTTGTTGCCATCCCTGAACGTGATTCAGTAAACCTTCAGCTACAGCCTCATAGAAACCCGTTTCAGTTTGGCAATCTACACCCCGTAACGGTAGGTAAATTACCACATAACGGTTCGCGTTTAATCCTCGCTGCTCCCAAGTCCGAACAAAATAATACAGCAACGAAGATTTACCAATGTGCTTGTCACCAACTATATTTATACTTGTAGGCTGATCGCCCTTCATCCGAGATGCGATCGCGTGTAATTCATCTTTACGACCGACAAACAGCCTGGGATCTTCAATCATCCCCGCAGCCACAAAAGGATTGTCAGGCAGCGCTCCAGAAGTCATGTAAAGCGTTATCCTAGTTTCAGGAATTTAAGTGCAATCACTTAAAAGAATAGCACTAGCCCGATAATGTCTTTGCTATCTAGTTCTTGGGTATATGCATTTGCCATATAATCACAAGCCACAACGATTCCTAACACGAGATTGAAAACCAAATCATTTCAATCTGCGATGCAAAAAGTTAAATTTCGTGTATGGGCTGCTTTGAGTAAAGACTACAGTTACAACAATGAGACTCAAAATATTAGAACAAACTCCAACATTATTGAAACTACAACTTAAGCCAGCAGCCATCCTCTACTGGTTATTTGGCGGATTATTTGTAGCAGGAGGCGTTTTTTTGATAATAACACTGGCAAAGACAACTACTTTTACTTGTAATCGAGTTAAACCCACTCAAGAAAGTTGCCAATTAATCACCAAAAGTATTTTAAAATCTCAAGTTAAAAATTGGAATCTCAAAGAGGTACTAGGTGCAAAACTAGACACTAGTACGACTGCTGGGAATAGTTATCCCTTGCTACTTCTGACGAGAGATGGTTCAATTCCCATAGATTTAGTAAATGCAGACAGCACTCACAAAGAATCTATGGCTGCACAAATTAACGCCTTTCTTAAAAACTCTCAACAACCAAAATTAACTATTCATGAAGATACTCGTTTTTGGACTTATCCTCTAGGTTTATTCTTAATTGCAAGTGGTGCTGTTTGCATTATTTATCTGCTGATGAATAATATAATTATTTGCATTTTCGATAAAACTTTTGACAAAGCAACTATCAAACGTAAAGGTTGGCTTGGGCAAGAAGTTATTGAAGCTAAACTTTCAGAAATAGCAGGGCTGAATATGGATGCAGTTACAATTGACACAGTAACAGGTACAAGTTCAAGCAGTTATAATATTGTCTTAAATTTGGTATCTGACAAAAATATTTATTTGGCTGCTGGCCCAATGTTTACTGCTAAGAGTGCAGAACAAACCATTGAAGCGATCGCCACCTTCCTAAAACTAGATTAACCTGAGAGCAACCCCTTGAGAACCCTTGCCAAATACTCACACTGCTCTTGATTTTGCTGTCTCAATTCTGTCCACCCACGAGGTAGCAACGAACCCATAAAAGCTTAGGGATTCCTGTCCGAGCTGCGATCGCAGTCTTTGTTGAAACTCCAGCACTTGTTTAGGACAAGCACCAAAAGACCCATGATTCAGAAACGTCACAGCCGAGTTAAGCGACCATAAGTTTCTGATGGATAATTTAGAATCCAAAATTTAAAATCTAAAATTGTTAAACTCCCCAGGCTGGATTCGAACCAGCGACCAATCGATTAACAGTCGATCGCTCTACCACTGAGCTACTGAGGAACGCTCACGATTTATAATCTTAGGGCTAAAAATAGTATTTGGCAAGTACTTTCGCCAATATTTTTTTTAGATAGTTAATTTATGGAAATTTTGCAGCCAAAATCTATTCAAGAACTTAAGCAGAGACTCTTAGATACTAAATATCTACTACAATCCCATTCGTAATTCAGCCAGACGCTGCCGCGCTTTAGCATCAATGGCATTAACTAAAAACCGACTCTTAGATTGTTTGCGCGTATGATACTTTTGTCGCATCCGGCAGACAGTGGCTTCCACTTCCCCACAGAGTTGTTGTGCTGACAACCATTCAGCCCCATACCCTTGTACCATCAACTGCTGTGCCCGATCTGATGTAGCAACAATCACACGAGAAATCAAAGATTGGGCTATTTGGTGGCGAAAAGAAGCGCAGGATTTTTCAATATAAGTATCTGCGGTTTGCCCAAATTCAGTGTAATAAACAGATAAAAGCTCAGTAATAATTTCTTTATTACTAGAGGTGTTTTGATATTGGGCATCAAAAACTATCTGAGTTGTATAACCTTGAAAGGCACTATAACCAGTCATTGCTTCTACAAGTTCGCCCCGTGCCGCCTCTAATCCAACGCTATCACGCGTTTTTTTAAGGCAAGGCCAAGCGCCTATTATATTGTAGCCGTCCACTAACAAAACGGCTTGGAGTAAGGAACGGGGCATGGTTTTTAATCACAATTTTCTAGAGTTAACAAAATTCATTCATAAGTTTTATAATAATTGATGCATAGTCTGTAACACTATGTTACACAAAATAAAAAATACGGCAGCCTCACAAAACTCAAACTTTAGATAGACGCACCAACTTAAAACGCGCCTTTATTTAAAAGGCGCGTTACAGTTTTTGTTAGTATTATTCAGGAGTGCTAAATGCAATGAATTTTACTTATTCACTCAGCACTCGTTACTCAGCACTCAGCACTCAATTAAGAGGCTTCGCTGTGTACCTCCATCAGGCGTTGTTTGAGACGTTCGGCTTCACCACTATCTACCAGAGAGCCTTTTTCTAGCAAGAAAGCGCCGTCACAGTAATTTAACTCATCTAATCGATGTGTCACCCATAGGGCTGTAATACCTCGACTTTTGACAAGGCGGCGGACACCAGCAACTAAATCCAGCTGGCTATCTGGATCTAGTAAGGCAGTGGGTTCATCTAATAATAAGACTTCACAGCGACGGGCGATCGCACCTGCGATCGCGACTCGCTGTTTTTGTCCCCCAGAAAGTGCATAAATAGGGCGTCGTTGCAATGTAAGCAAATTCACCGCTCCAAGCGCCTCCTCAACTCTTGCTCTGGTAGCAGCAGGTGGCAGCTTTTCTTCCACCAATCCAAAAGCCACATCAGCACCAACAGTTGGCATTACCAGTTGATGATCTGGATTTTGGAAGACAAAGCCAACGGGTTGCAAAACCCGAATTTCGCCAGATTCAGGAGCTAATAACCCCGCCAGCAGTCTCAGTAAAGTAGATTTTCCGCTGCCATTTGTACCTAAGAGCATCCAAAACTCACCCTTGGGTACTTCTAAAGAGCAAGATTTGATAACTTTCTCTCCATTAGGCCAACTGAAATTTAAATCCTTGACCTCAATGCCCACTTGAGCCATTTGTCAACCTTGGTTACTCAGCAGCTACAGCGAAAAAGCCAGGTGGTCTGCCACCACCAGGGGTTGTACCATCTTTCTGAACAATCTGCACCCCAGAAATTTCACTAGCGCGGACAGCAATTTTTTTCTCTGTCTTGCCTTCGCATTTGAGTTCTACAATGTCAGGGTTCCCAGAACGGATTGCTGCCAAAATTAGCTGATAGACAGCCTCAGCATCCTCTGCTGACTTACGTTGTACGGAGATCGGGAAAGCAGTGTTTCTGATGCTTAAATCGATGGTAAACATTTAGCAATAATCAAATTTAACTGTGGACTCATTTTAGCGTCAGCTGAGTGATTCTAGGGAAATGGGGATTGGGCATGGGGCATTGGGCATTGGGAAAGAGGAGGCAGGAGGGAGAAGTTCTTTAATTTTGAATTTTGAATTTTGAATTTTGAATTTTGAATTTTGAATTGATTTCTGCCCTGCTCCCCCTGCCTCCCCTGCTCCTCTACCTCTTTGTTCCTAATTCCCTATCCCTACCCCCCATTTATCACCTCATCTGAATCAAAAAATAAATTTTATGAGAAAACCCCTAGAAAAATTAGCAATTTACACCTAATATAATTAAAGGTGTGTAAAAAATTGTAAACTGGGTTAACAACCTGGTTAACTTTCTGCTTATAGAAGGTCTTGATATGGCCATCTATAATACAGATACCACCTGTACTTATAAACATTTGGAGATTTGCTCTAATGACCATCGCAGTTGGACGCGCGCCCAGTAGAGGGTGGTTTGACGTTCTAGACGACTGGCTCAAGCGCGATCGCTTCGTATTCGTAGGTTGGTCAGGAATACTATTATTCCCCTGCGCCTTCCTAGCACTAGGCGGTTGGCTGACCGGCACCACCTTCGTCACCTCTTGGTACACCCACGGATTAGCCTCCTCCTACTTAGAAGGCTGTAACTTCCTAACAGTGGCAGTATCAACTCCCGCAGACAGCATGGGACATTCTCTATTGCTGTTGTGGGGCCCAGAAGCCCAAGGCGACCTCACCCGTTGGTTCCAATTAGGTGGGTTGTGGCCATTCGTTGCCCTACACGGAGCCTTCGGTTTGATTGGCTTCATGTTACGGCAATTTGAAATTGCGCGTCTAGTGGGTATCCGCCCTTACAACGCTCTGGCTTTCTCTGCTCCGATTGCAGTATTCGTCAGTGTATTTCTGATGTACCCCTTGGGACAATCTAGCTGGTTCTTTGCACCTAGCTTTGGTGTCGCAGCAATTTTCCGGTTCCTGTTATTCCTGCAAGGGTTCCACAACTGGACACTCAACCCCTTCCACATGATGGGTGTTGCGGGTGTATTGGGTGGTGCGCTACTGTGTGCGATTCACGGTGCCACAGTCGAAAACACCTTGTTTGAAGATGGTGATGGTGCTAACACCTTCCGCGCCTTCAATCCCACCCAGTCGGAAGAAACCTACTCAATGGTGACAGCAAACCGTTTCTGGTCACAGATTTTCGGTATTGCTTTCTCTAACAAGCGCTGGTTGCACTTCTTTATGTTGTTCGTGCCAGTCACAGGCTTGTGGATGAGTGCCGTCGGCATCGTCGGTTTAGCACTGAACCTGCGGGCTTATGATTTCGTCTCCCAAGAATTACGGGCGGCGGAAGACCCAGAGTTTGAAACCTTCTATACCAAAAACATTTTACTCAACGAGGGTATCCGCGCTTGGATGGCTCCTCAAGATCAACCCCACGAACAATTTGTATTCCCTGAGGAGGTATTACCACGTGGTAATGCTCTCTAAGAATTCAAATTTGGCCATCAACCTAAATTAAGGTTGTGGTTGGCGAAAAATGACACACCCAGATAAGATAATCTCCTTGCGATCGGCCTATAAAGTGTCAATTTTCATTATCTAAAGTAATCTCCCACCTTTTGATGGGAGATTTTTTCTATAAATGGTTAATATCTCTCAATTTATATGTTATGTTAGATGAAGGTTATAAACCCAGAGTAAATTCTCTGCCCTTTTGAGACTAAGACCGCTTAGGCAACAAGGAGGTGATGCCCATGATAGAAAGTAGTATACGCATGGGTCATCAGGTTGCAGTTAGCCGGCTGTGTGCCGGGGCTGTTCTCTAAAAGTTAGCCTTAGTCATCTTTGAGATACTAAGTTAGCTCAAGTAGCTAGGCAAGCTCGGAGTTCCTTCCGGCAGTCTGGTTGCAACCTGAAGACCCGCTACACCGCTCTGAATTTAGATCATCCGATCTAATTCAGAGCGGATAGTTTTTTATAAGTGATTTTTGTTTTATCAATGCTTACTTTTAAAAGAGAAATAGCGATCGCTGCCACGAACAAAGCCAACCTATTTAAGTTTTCTTAAAAAGCATAAATATTTGGCATTAAACCTTGGAGTATGACCAAATATGAGAAATATCATCTATCTGCCAAGTCTGATTTAAATCTAGACACACGCATTCTGGCTGAATTTCTCCTTCCATACTTTCTGTGGGGAGAATAAAAGGGGTTTGGCTTTGTCAGATGCAAAATGTAACAAATATATTATTAAGTATAGAAGTAGCGGTTTCCTGATATGGCACAACTACTTACCGAAGCGGAAATTCAAGAACAGTCAAAATTTCTGTCAGATTGGACTATTCAAGATTCCAAGTTGCAAATTACCCGCACATTCAAAGATTTTATTGAAGCAATTGAGTTTGTCAATAAGCTGGTTGAACCGGCTGAGTCAGCTGGACATCATCCAGATATAGAGATTTCCTACAATAAAGTGAAGATAACACTTACAACATATGATGCAGGCGGATTGACGCAGCTAGACTTTGATGTAGCACGGGTGATTTCCCAGATTAACTAAGTGATTTATTTTAATATCTTGCACCAAACTATAGGAAGTCACCACAATATACGGTTTATATAGCCGAGCCAGTATGTTCTAACTAACGTGACATTTATACTAGGAGCGAGTGGAAGAAGCTATTTTCGATCGCAAACTCTAAGTGTCTAAAGCTTCAGTAATTTAGCTTGCGTAGAGAACGAATGACCCAAACTCTACTCCCTGCTTAGATATTTAGATAAGTATGTGTGACAGTTATTAAGGCGATCGCTCCAATATTGCCATCTAGATCGGATGTTTTATAATGTTATGATATAAAGATATGTTTTTGCATAAGTTAATCACATCAGTTTTTAACCCAAAGTTAATCGTTTATTAGCTTTGCAAAAACTAGAATTGTAGTAGAGACAACTATGCCTCATCCATAGGTTTCAATGAGATGTCGCATTTTCGAGAATTAGGTGTAACGAAACCAATTATCTAAACAAGGTGTGAGGAGTAAAGGAAAAATGTCTAATCTCTTATGGAAATCCTTAGTGGTTAGCCCAGCAGTTTTGGGAGCAACATTGTTAGTTTCGGCAACAGCAATGGCGGCCCCAAGCACAACCACTGAAGTATCACCAGCTAAACAACTAGGTGTAACTGAAGTTGCCCAACAGCCAGAAGTATTGGCTCAAACAACCATCGATCAAGTTAATCGCTACAGCAACGAAGGCAACCAAGGCAATTCTCAGTCTCAAGTAACATCGGTTTCTCAATTTTCCGATGTACAACCTACTGACTGGGCATTCCAAGCATTGCAGTCCTTGGTTGAGCGCTATGGTTGTATTGCAGGTTATCCGAATTCCACATATCGCGGTAATCGTGCTTTGACCCGTTATGAATTTGCCGCTGGTTTGAATGCCTGTTTGGATCGGGTTAACGAATTGATTGCCACAGCAACAGCTGATTTGGTGACAAAACAAGATTTAGCTACCTTACAACGATTACAAGAAGAATTTTCCGCAGAATTAGCAACCCTACGCGGTCGCGTAGATTCTCTAGAAGCGCGGACTGCTGAATTGGAAGCTAATCAGTTCTCCACAACCACAAAACTGGTTGGTGAAGCTGTTTTTGCCGTCAGTGATGCATTTGGTGGTAACACTGGTGACGCTAACAATACTGTCTTCCAAGATAGAGTACGTTTAGACTTGCAAACCAGCTTCACTGGTAGAGACGTTTTACACACACGCCTAGCAGCGGGTAATTCAAATCCCTTTTCACTAGTGGATAACGCTGGTGGTCTTATCAATACTGCTGAAGGCACACAAACATATCAAGTTGGTATAGGCAATGGTAACAACAGTGTCAGAATAGACCGCTTGACTTATGAAGCTCCCATAGGCCCAGCCCAAGTTTATCTCGCAGCTAGTGGTGGACGGCATAGCCAGTATGCTGCTGTCAACAATCCTTACTTTTTTGACAACACTGACGACGGTGGTAACGGCGCTTTATCTACCTTTGCTTCTGAAAGTCCCATCTATCGGATTGGTGGCGGTGCTGGTATAGCACTCAATGTACCCCTTGGTAAAGGTGGCGGTATCCTGGGAAATAGCTCAATCACTGCGGGTTACTTGGCATCACAAGCTAATAATCCTGGTCTAAGTCAAGGTTTGACTAACGGCGACTATGCAGCTCTGGGACAGTTGAACTTTAGTGTTGGCGATCGCTTGGCTTTAGCTGCTACCTACGTCCACGCATATAGTGCCAGTGGTGCTTTATTCGACTCTGGTACAGACGGAGCACCTGGAGCTTTTGATGTAGGTACTGGACAAGCTAACTTTTTAGGTAATGCAGCAGGTATAACCCGATCTAACAGCAACTCCTACGGTGTGTCGGCTGCGTTTAGACCTAGCGACAAACTGTCCGTTAGTGGATTCGTCTCTTACCATGATGTTACAGG
Source organism: Nostoc sp. DedSLP03 (assembly GCF_034530815.1). Lineage (NCBI taxonomy): Bacteria > Bacillati > Cyanobacteriota > Cyanophyceae > Nostocales > Nostocaceae > Nostoc > Nostoc sp. DedSLP03. The sequence goes on along the minus strand of NZ_JAVRCK010000022.1, from coordinate 39,815 downwards.
TGCAGGTGCAGGTGATGATTATCAAGCTTGGAGCTACGGTTTAGGGGTAGCGTTACCTGATTTCGGTAAAAAAGGTAACGTTTTAGGTGTTTTTGCTGGTGCAGAACCCTATTCCTTTAACCGCCCAGGTTTTGGTGGCAACAACGATATACCCTACCACTTTGAAGGCTTCTACAAGTATCGTGTGTCTGATAACATCTCTGTAACCCCTGGTGTAATCTGGTTGACCTCTCCTGGTCAAAATAGCGATAACGATGATGCTATTATCGGTACGCTCAGAACTACTTTCACCTTCTAGAGTGTTGATTATCTGCTGACAAATTTGAACTCTATTTATCCCCGCCATTAGGCGGGGTTTTTTGTTTTCGGTAATAATAATGGATAAACCCCAGTAGTTAACCGGAGTATACTAGAGAAGTTAGGAGTTATGAGTTATGGCGGGTTTGATATGAATAGACTAGAGTAATGCCCACTCTACAAGTGACTTACGCCGTGAGTAACTTTTTCTGAGCGAGCTTTTTTAGTAGAAGTTGGCGGTATAAAGCTACATATTGCGTAGTATCTTAACTCTACCAATTTGAGATTTTGAACTTTGGATTTGAGATTGAAGAAAAAATCTCAAATTCAAATTGAATGAGTTCTAACTCCTAACTCCTAATTCCTAACTAATTTTTACCTCTAACTTATTGCTGCTTGTGGAACTATCCTGTAAATCGGAATACGCAATTCTCGCCTTATTAGAGATGGCCGCTCATTACGAAAGCGGCGAACCGCTGCAAATTCGACAAATTGCAGCACAACAAAACATACCCGATCGCTATTTGGAACAGCTACTAGCAACGTTGAGGCGTGGCGGTATAGTTAAAAGTCAGCGTGGGTCAAAAGGTGGCTATCTGTTAACGCGAGAACCCCGAAAAATCATCCTTTTTGAAATTTTGGAATGTTTAGAAGGCTTAGAGGCGCGGGCTGGTGAAGAAAACGTTAATTCTAAAAGCATAGACAGTTCAGTTATAGAAGAAATTTGGCAAGAAGCAAGTCGCGCGGCAAATTCCGTCTTCCAAAAATATACGCTCCAGGATCTTTGTGAAAAACGAGATTCGCGGCGGTCATTAGATATCATGTACTACATTTAGTCAAGAGTCATTTGTCATTTGTTGATGACTAATGACCAATAACAAATAATTAATAATTAAGGACTAATTTATGCGAATAGCTCGTAACATTACAGAACTTGTCGGTCGTACACCCCTAGTCCAGTTGAATCGCATTCCTCAAACAGAAGGATGTGTTGCAGAAATTGTAGTGAAACTGGAAAGTATGAACCCATCGGCATCAGTTAAAGACCGGATTGGGGTAAGTATGATTAACGCTGCCCAAGAGGAGGGGCTAATTACTCCTGGGAAGACAGTATTGGTAGAACCCACTTCTGGAAACACTGGTATTGCCCTAGCAATGGCAGCAGCAGCAAAGGGTTATCGATTAATTTTGACAATGCCAGAGACGATGAGTGGAGAGCGTCGGGCAATGTTACGAGCTTTTGGAGCAGAACTGGAACTAACACCAGGAATGGAAGGTATGAGTGGGGCAATTCAACGAGCGCAGCAAATAGTTAATACTACACCAAATACCTATATGTTGCAGCAGTTCCGCAATCCAGCCAATGCAAAAGTGCATCGGGAAACTACAGCGCTTGAAATCTGGGAAGATACCGATGGACAAGTCGATATCATTGTGGCGGGAGTGGGTACAGGTGGTACGATCACTGGTGTAGCAGAAGTAATTAAAGCACGCAAACCTAATTCCAAGGCGATCGCAGTTGAACCAGCCAATAGCCCAGTTTTATCTGGGGGACGACCAGGCCCCCACAAAATTCAGGGAATTGGTGCTGGGTTTATTCCCCAAGTACTCAAGATAAAATTAATTGATGAAGTGATTACCGTCACCGATGAAGATGCGATCGCTTATAGTCGACGTTTGGCAAAAGAAGAAGGGCTACTATCTGGTATTTCCAGTGGAGCAGCTTTATGTGCAGCAATTCGCGTCGCCCAACGTCAAGAAAATCAGGGACGTTTAATTGTAATGATTCAGCCCAGTTTTGGTGAGAGGTATTTGAGTACACCGTTGTTCCAAGACCTGGAGGCAAGGTTAGCCACTAGCGTCAGTTAACGATACATTGAATTAATGGTCAATTCTAAGCACGTTTCTAACCATTACGAAACTCTCAAAGTTAGTCCAAGTGCAAGCCTTGCGGAGATTAAGCAAGCTTATCGCCGCTTGGTTAAATTGTTTCATCCTGACAGCAATCAGGAAACAGCCGATCGCGAGCAAATTATCCGCATCAATGCAGCTTATGAGGTCTTAGGCGACAACCAAAATCGCCGCAATTATGACCAAGAACTGCAAAATGACTCCCAAAAATTAAATAGCGATCGCCAACAGCGTACAGCATCAGCCCAACAGCATTACCAGACAAGACGAAAAACTGGACGGGATGTTGACGAGCAAGTTGAAGAATGGCTACGCCAAGTTTACCAACCAGTAAATCGCTTGCTTTGTACCATTCTTTATTCGTTAGAAGAACAAATGGATCAATTAGCTGCCGATCCCTTTGATGATGAGTTGTTAGATGAATTTCAGGAATACTTAAAAACCTGTCGAGATGACCTCAAGCAGGCACAAACTACTTTTCGTTCCCTGCCAAATCCCCCTAGTTTAGCAAGAACAGCGGCTCACCTCTACTACAGTCTGGATCAAGTAGCAGATGGACTTGATGAATTAGGTTATTTTCCTTTGAATTACGATGAGCGTTATTTACACACAGGTCATGAACTATTCCGCATAGCTTCAAGATTGCACTGTGAAGCACAAGCTTCTGTTACATAATTATTGGTCATTGGTCATTGGTACATACCCCGTCTCTTGTGATAACCTAAGCTTACTTTTATGGTGGGCGGAAAAACTTTGTCTTTCATCGGACTAATTCAAACCACTTTAAAGAGTGGGCGTGGCTTCTCTTGGACAAATGAGAAATGACTTAGAAATTAGTTTATGCTGGAAGCAGAAAAAGATTAAGAAATTTTAAATTCTGCTCATAGTGTACTCATGCAATGCATTGTTAATCGCCGCGCCCAGTTTTCTGCAAGTCATCGTTATTGGTTGCCAGAACTGAGTGAAGCCGAGAATATTGAGAAATTTGGTGCTGGTACTAGATTTCCGGGACACGGGCATAACTATGTCTTATTCATCTCCTTAGCCGGGGAATTGGATGAATATGGCATGGTGCTGAACTTGTCTGATGTGAAACACGTAATTAAACGGGAAGTTACCAGTCAATTGGACTTCTCTTATCTCAATGATGTGTGGGCAGAATTTCAACAAACTCTGCCTACCACTGAGAATATTGCACGGATTATCTGGCAACGGCTAGCACCTCATTTGCCTCTAGTCCGCGTGCAGTTATTTGAACATCCTGAACTTTGGGCAGATTATATGGGAAATGCAATGGAAGCCTACCTCAACATCAGTACTCACTTTAGCGCCGCCCATCGGCTAGCTCATCCTAAACTCAGTAATGAAGAAAACACTGAAATTTATGGGAAATGCGCTCGTCCCAACGGTCACGGACACAATTATCATCTAGAAGTTACCGTGAAAGGGGAAATTGACCCACGCACTGGCATGATTATTGATTTAGGTGCCCTGAATAAAGTGGTAGAAGATTATGTGGTAGAGCCATTCGATCACACCTTTTTAAACAAAGATATTCTCTACTTTGCCGAAGTTGTGCCGACTGCTGAAAATATTGCGCTTTACATTAGTAATTTACTGCGATCGCCTATTCAAGAATTGGGAGCTAAACTTTACAAAGTGAAACTGATTGAAAGTCCCAATAACTCCTGCGAAATCTACTGTACGGAGTCTGAATCAGATTCAGTCAGCGCATCCGTGAATCAACCGATATTAGCACAAGTTTAGCTAATTGCAAACTAGGCATAGGACATAGGGAATTTAGATCATCCCCATGCCCAATGCCCACCTAAAAAAGTTTACTTACTAAGCAGTTAAAACCAGGTAGCAAAGGACTTGTCAGTTCATCTTGATTAAATAAAGTAGCTGCTAACTTTAATACAGCCTGTTCGCGTCGATAAACCTCAACTTTCTTCTGTATAGAATCGCAAATCCAATATTCTTGAACTCCTTGCACCGAGTACAGCTTTAGCTTTGTTTCTTTGTCGCGTTTTTCGTTTTTTTCGCCGGGAGATAAAACTTCTACTACTAACTCCGGTGCGCCCGTGAGATGTCCAGCTTCATCTAGCAAATTTTTTAAGCGTTCATGACTTGCCCATACCACATCAGGGATCACATTGTCCGAATCTGAGAAAATAATTCCAGGTGCGATCGCAGCTTTACCCAGACCAGTTTCATCTGACCAATTGTTAAGAACTGTAACAATCCTGCCGCAGCTCGTTTGATGATCCCAGTTAGGCGCTTTAGTCACAAATAGTTCTCCATCAATAATCTCATAGCGATTTCTGCGATCGCTAGCAAATAGCTCTAGGTCAGCAGTCGTCCAACGCACTGGAGTTGTTTGCATGAGAAACCCCCTAGCCTTTTCCTAAATCATATTTTAAAAATACCGACGGCGGGCAGAATGTCGCAAATAGCGATAAATGCCCCACGCTAATACTCCAAAAAAGAGATTTAGTAAAAAGCGACTAAATATAAACCACAAAATATAAGTGTCAAAAAGCTTCGACGGACTCAACGGACTAAGAATCCTGACTAAGAGAAACAGCCCAAAAATAGCATTTCCACCCAGCACGAGGGCAAACAACACTAAACTCCTCTGCCAGTAACGGCGCTGGGGTGTACGTTCTGAAATTAGGGTAATTACAGGTTTACCTTGCACTTTTCGCAGTAATTGTTCCAGCCGCCAAAACATCCATAACAGAAACGGAAATAAACCATAACTCAGGAAACGTAGGGGTAATGAGTAACCCCAAGCACTAGATAGGACATTCACTAAGGCATGACAAATTACAGAATTTAGCCAAGCCCTAAAAATAAACTTATTGTCGTGATTTAAGCGATTTTTAGAAGAAATATAAATTCCTAATGCATATCCCCAAGGTGCAGAGAACATAGCATGGACTGGCGTGCCGATAGTACGTTCAAAAACTGATGCTGTACCGTGGAAAAAGTAAATCCAGTTCTCTTCGGCAGTGAATCCCAGGGCAACAGCTATGGTGAAGAGGAAAACTGTAGAGTGAAGTAATCGATACTTGCGTTGTAGATAGTAGGTTGGGACAACAACCGCAGCTAACTTGCAACCTTCTTCAATTGGGCCTATTTCCACAACCTGCCGCAAGGCTATACCAGGAAGCCAACGTTCGATCTGATGCCAGTCTACAAAAGAGTTCGCTACAATTTCAAAATCCCATTCGAGTCTAAGGGCTAAAAAACCAGATATTGCCCCAATGATAAAGAACATGAGTAACTTTAACAGAGGTGGGGCAAATGGTATCCGACAGTAGTAGTAGCCTAGCAGCAGTAAGGGTGGTATTGCTGCCCACAACAGTAAAAATAAATCAACCACTCACCTGAGCAATTACTGTACGGTGACGGTGGGTATTGTTGGTGATAGTGGGAGTTTGGAAACCTGCCTCAACAATAGCCTGCTCAATGTCCAAAGCAAAATATTCATCTAAATATGGTTCAGTACTTTTGAGCAAAGTCAAAATGTAGGCTGGCATTTTCTTGTAAACTTCAGATTTGGGATTCATATCCATAATTGCCAAGTAGCCACCCGGACGCAACACGCGCCGCATTTCAGCTAAAATCTGTCGGGTTGCTGATTGGGGTAATTCGTGGCACATCAGGAAAATGGAAACTAAATCAAACGAGGCATCAGGTAGCCCGGTAGATTCAGCTTGGGCATGAAGCCAGTTAATTTTAGCTTGACGTTGCCCAGCGCGGTAATTGGCAACAGCTAAAAAGTAGGGAGATAAGTCTAAGCCTGTAATTTTGGTATGGGGATAAATTTCTTGCATGGTAAATGTACTCAAACCCACACCACAAGCCAAATCTAAGATGTCTTGGGGTTGATCGGGGATTTGCGCTTTGAGGATATCGTGGTAACTTTGGCGCAGTTTAGCATCTCCTTCTGCTCCAGCGTCTTGCCAAATTCCAGCATGGACAGTACGAGCAGCAACTTCTAACTCGCAAGCAGCCTTCCAACTGAGGTTTCCACCTTCATAGGCATGGAATGTCCGCAAATAGTATTCTGGGTAGGAAAGCTGAGGATTTTCTACTTGAGCTAAATCAGCCTTCCAATCATGCGCCTGTAGTGTTTCAACTTCTTGCGTCCAAGGCACACCAATTCTCTCGGCACGTTTAATCATCATTTGTCTAGCTTGATGCTTGGCTAGGTTAGCTAAAGGCTGGATTGCCAGTATGCCATTCACCAAGCGGGAAGCTAAACCAGGATTAGTGTTTACAGCAGCAGTCATAAATTAGTTTGCATTTAACAGCCTTTTCTACTTATGACATACTTGCTAGACGGCAGTCTAGAAATGAATTGAATTGTATAACGGCAGTTCGCCTCCTTTGGCTTGCCCCATGCAACAAATGTTATAGAAGGTTGACATTTGCAGAGCAGCAAAGTTTTGAAACAATGAGAATTATAGCAAAGTGCTGAGTGCTGAATAGAAACTCAGCATTATCAAAGGTTTCAGCAATCAATATAGTCCTAACCTATGCTTCGACTTATGCTAGTTTACATTTTGTATCTATCAGAGAATTTTATTCAAAACTGGTAAAATTTTCATACTTAGCAACATTTGTCTCAACAGGGATAGCAAAAAGCTGAGTGCCATTTATATACAGTAAGTTAAGCTTATTGGAGTCAAATATGGCCAGAGCAAGAAGAAGAGCAAGTGGCTTTTTAAAAGATTTTCAAGATTTTGCCCTTAAAGGTAATGTAGTTGACTTGGCGATCGCTGTGATCATTGGTGGTGCTTTTGGCAAGATTGTCACTTCCTTTGTTGAAGATGTAATCATGCCATTGATTAATCCCTTGGTTAGTTTTGCTGGCAAAGACTGGAGAACAATCGCCATTGGGCCGGGAATCAAGATTGGTCACTTTCTTGGCGCAATAGTTGACTTTGTAATCATTGCCTTAGTTTTATTTGTGGCAATTCGAGCTTTACAAAAATTCAAAAGACAAGAAGAAGTCGCCGATGAACCCTTGTCAGATCCTAACCTTGTAGCCCAAGAAAGATTGACTGGCGCGTTGGATAGACTCAACCAAACCTTGGAAACTCGAAATAATCAAGTTTTGTAGTGGGGAGTGGGAGAGCAGGGGAGAAATCAATTCAAAATTCAAAATTCAAAATTCAAAATTCAAAAACTTCTGCCTCCTGCCTCTTGCCTCCTCTTTCCCAATGCCCAATGCCCAATGCCTTACTTTGCAGCAGGCTTAAGAGCTAATAACATTTCTAATTCACTAGTAGATTTATCAGGGCTAATAGCGGTAAAACCAAGACCACGAATGGAATTCAGGATGGTGATGGTATCGGCGTTAGATGATACCAAACTATTGATCAGGGGCACAGTTTTAGTTTTGTCCATATCTAGGTAGAAATAGCCACCGTTGGGCTTTTGCAAAGAACCAGTCACGGCTTTGAAAGCGTCGCTAGTGTCAAGAGATGAATTTTTGCGATCGCTAACTGCATCAGCAATTGGGCCACCAAGAGCTACAAATACAGTATCTTGGTCTAGCCAACCATGTGCTAATAAAGCTCCTTGTCGGGGAATTTGCCACTCAGTTACGTCTTTACCACCAATATTTCTATTGGCGACGTTGATTTGTTGGGTTTTGGCAAGGGTATCCAATTTTGTTAAGGTGGCTTCGGCAGTTTTGCGATCGCTAGTATCAAATACTAAAGCACCTCCAAAACCAACACTCGCTAATACTCCTTGATTTGATGGAATTGCACCAAAGGCGAATTCCCCATTCATCCAACCAAAAACATCCTTATCCAGGTCTATATTGACAGTTTTCAACTGTCCTCGCGCTTGTTCCAGAGCTTGCTTCATTTCTGGATAATCTTTTGACTGCTCTACTAGCACTTCCCAACCACGGCTGATGCCATTTCCGCTAATCAGAGCAAAAGTATCGGCAGGAAATTGCCCGACTATATTCCCAGGACTTGATTGATACTGAAATTTATTTAATTGCGGATCTAAATTAGCGATCGCTTTTACCCGCACTCCCGCATCATCAACTCCAACACCCGCTACCACAGATTTTATCTGCTTGAGTTGTGTCAGGGTTTGTGGCGGTAACTGCTTTGCCTGCGGATTTCCAGCAGTTAATTGCTGTATCATCTCGGCATAGTCTGGTACATAAATTTGGGCGAGGCTGTTTTTAACATCCACTCCTTTAAGAATGCTGCTAGCACCTTCTTTACTGGCAAAAGAAGACTGCCCCTTAAACGTATCAATTGCTTTTTCTACAGCTTGCTTTTCAGGGGCTAATACCAACTGACTATCATTTAAAACTACGCTATACGTCGGCTTACCATTTTGTGTAGTTTCGACAATTTTTTGACCTTGATAGTCAGATTCCTGTAATTTCACTCCTTTTTGTGACTTCAATTTGTTAGCAAAATTCAAGGCGCTGAGTTTGTCCTTGATTCCCACCACTATCAGGATATTTGATTCCTGCTGTAAATTTGTTGGTACATTAGGTGCCCCAGAGGGTACCTTTAACTGTGCTGGTTTGACGGGATTTGGTGGCAATACAGCAATCATCACACCACCAGCCCAAGGCTTTATGTCTTGTTCATAAGAAACGTTACTGTCACTGAACATTTGCTTATTGAAATCTTCCAGACCTTTTGCCACTAACTTTTGTGCTTCTGGAGTGCCAAACTGCTGTAATTTTGCCCAGGCTTGAGAGTCAGTAGTAATATAAGTTGCCATCAGTGCTGTTGAAGGTACTACTTTAGCACTACCTAGAGCGTCTGATGTACCTACTGGTGAGCCTTTAAAGTACGTATAAGCCGCTATACTTCCTACGACAACGACGGCAGCACCAACAGCAGGAATGAGAAATTTTGATTTACTTTCAGGCATTTTGTTATCCTCTTTTGCTCAGATTGTCACCGAGATTTATACAAGTGTCACTGTAGAGTTTTCGGATTTATAATAATTTCCGCTAATCCATCGCTAGACTAACCCATGACAAAAGGATTCAGCAGCACGCTGATTGACAAGCTGCACATCTATCTCCTACTTGCAGACAATTATTGCTTTTGACATCCATTATTAATCGGATATTAATCATAAAGATTCTCAGTTAAACGTGATGTCTAAATCAGGAAACATCCAACTTAAAAGTGATTTTTCACTACAAATGGGTTTTTGCAAATTAAATACATAGCAATCCTATCTGATTTATAAAAATTGCAAGGGTAAGATTCCCGACAACTCTTATGAAGTTGAGAATCTCAATTGTTTATGAATGATTTCAGATTGCGATAGCACTTGGATCTCACAGTCCATCTATGCAGCAAACAAGCTAACAATGTCTACGACAAGCTACGCCGATTTGCTAAAGAGGTTAAGAAGATTTGGGAAGGGCAAAATCAATCTACAAGCCTTCTCTGTGAGCGACTTTTACAGGTACTCGCCAGTGTGGGAGTTTTTACGGAGACAGAAATCGATTATTTTACTCTTACACAACTGATACCCTGCATTTAGTTTCAACTCCAGTTGGTATTTACTGATAAAATTAGTAATCCTATAAATTAGCGGTCTAAAATTACTCTCAAAAATACTTCAATCAGATGAGGAACGAATTTGCAAATGATATGCTGTTCATTTTAAACAAAGTAGCGTGTTCAGCAGCAAGCTATCCTAAGTTATAAAAATAATTAGGAGTATTTGTACTTAATGAGAATCTATCGAGGTGCAAGAGACTCTTGACTCAATACCAATACAGAACATTAGCAAAAGTAAATGCGGCACAGATATGGAAAAAACCCCAGGATCGTTAGCCGATCTTTGGAAGTTCGGGTGAGATTAATTTCAATCTCCCAATCTCAAGGTGAGAAGTCACCTTTATAATGCCCTATTGAGGGAAATACATCAGATACCGCTATTTTACTTAACTACATCCAACCAAGCCAGACTTTTCAGGATTACAAGGTCAGTAAGCATCAATGTCGCAGTCTTATTTTGATACAGATAATAACGGACACAAACCTTTTGAGTTACCGGGAGCAAGACCACACTACAACCCCGATCGCCCCGGACAAGTAGAGCATATTTTTCTCGATCTCAGCTTGGATATTCCAAAGCTTTGCTATCAGGGCAGTTGTAGCATTCGCCTCTTGCCAATCCGTAATGGTATTGATCGTTTGACTTTGGATGCTGTCAATCTAAATATCGAGTCTGTGCAGGTGGACGAAGTGCCACAAAATTTTGACTATGACGGGGAACAGCTTTCTATTCAACTTTCTCAGGCAACCCAGATTGGTCAACGCTTGCTGATTGCGATCGCTTACTCGGTGACAAAACCGCAACGCGGTATTTATTTTATTCAACCAGATAAGCACTACCCAAACAAACCTACTCAAGTCTGGACTCAAGGTGAAGACGAAGACTCTCGCTTTTGGTTCCCCTGCTTTGACTATCCAGGACAACTGTCTACTTCGGAAATTCGCGTCCGCGTTCCCAACCCTCTGGTGGCGATTTCCAATGGCGAATTGATTAACACTACAGAAGATGGTGATTACAAAATCTACCATTGGTTACAGCAACAAGTTCATCCTACCTACTTGATGACTTTAGCAGTAGGTGATTTTGCTGAAATTCGAGATGAGTGGAACGGTAAAGCTGTCACCTACTATGTAGAAAAGGGACGGGAGGAAGATGCTAAACGCAGCATGGAAAAAACTCCCCGAATGATCGAATTTTTGAGCAAAAAGTATGGTTATCCATATCCTTTTCCAAAATACGCCCAAGTTTGCGTTGATGACTTCATCTTTGGCGGCATGGAAAACACTTCCACAACACTGTTAACAGACAGATGTTTGCTAGATGAACGCGCCGCCTTAGATAACCGCAACACTGAAAGTTTAGTCGTCCACGAACTCGCGCACCAGTGGTTTGGTGATTTGGTGGTGATTAAGCATTGGTCTCATGCTTGGATTAAAGAAGGGATGGCTTCTTACTCTGAGGTGATGTGGACAGAACAGGAATATAGTTTAGAAGAAGCAGCTTACTATCGTTTATTGGAAGCTCGTCGTTACTTAAGCGAAGATAGCAGTCGTTATCGCCGTCCAATGGTAACGCACGTTTACCGAGAAGCTATTGAACTTTACGATCGCCACATCTACGAAAAAGGATCTTGTGTTTATCACATGATTCGGGCCCAATTGGGAGATGAGTTGTTTTGGCAAGCAATTCAAACATTTGTCCAAGATAATGCTCATAAAACCGTAGAAACAGTAGACTTACTTAGGGCGATTGAAAAGGCAACCGGACGTAATCTTTTGTTCCTGTTTGACCAATACGTTTATCGTGGTGGTCATCCAGATTTTAAAGTAGCTTACTCTTGGGATGGAGATGCTAATTTAGCAAAAATTACAGTCACTCAAACCCAAGCTGATGAAGGTAAAAATGGCAGTAAGGATTTGTTTGATTTAAAAATACCTATTGGTTTTGGCTATACCCAACAGGAAGAAGTCAGGAGTGAGGAGTTAGGAGTTAAAAATAATTCCAAACTCATAACTCCTAACTCACAACTCAAAATTTTTACTGTCCGGGTAAATGAACGCGAACAAAGCTTCTACTTTCCCTTAGAAAATAAGCCTCAATTTATTAGCTTTGATGTTGGAAATAATTACCTAAAAACAGTAACTTTGGAATATCCAATCGCGGAGTTAAAAGCACAGTTAGAATTCGATCCCGACCCGATTTCGCGTAGTTATGCAGCAGCAGCTTTGGCGAAAAAAGGTGGGTTAGAAGCGATCGTTGCACTGTCTGCATCGCTAAAAAATGACCCATTGTGGGGTGTGCGTGTGGAAGTGGCAAAACAACTAGCCCAAATCAATTTAGATCAAGCCTTTGATGGCTTAATTTCTGGGTTAAAAGATAAAAATGCTTATGTGCGACGAGCTGTAGTGGAAGCACTTGCTCAAATCAAAACTGCTGAAAGCTATAAAGTTGTGAGAGGGCTGTTGCAAAAGGGCGATCCCAGCTACTACGTGGAAGCAGCAGCTTCTCGTGTAATCGGGACTATTGCATCGGCAAACTTGGAAGAAAAACCCAAGGAAGACAAGGTATTAAAGCTGCTGAAAGGCGTTTTAGAAGAAAAGGCGGGTTGGAATGAAGTCGTGCGGAGTGGGGCGATCGCCGGTTTAGCTGAATTCAAAATTTCGGAAGCAGCTTTAAATCTGCTGCTAGAATACACCAAACTCGGTGTGCCACAACCCCTACGTTTAGCTGCAATTCGCGCTTTAGGAAAGATTTCTGTAGGTCAAAGTCCGGTTAATTTGGAACGGATTTTAGAAAAATTAACAGAACTAGCCAAAGAAAGCTTCTTCTTAACGCAAGTGTCGGTAGCAGCAGCATTAGGACAAATGGAAACACCTAAAGCAGCGAGGATTTTGCGATCGCTAGCTGAACAAACAGCTGATGGGCGTGTACGTCGCTCTGCTGAGGAAGAAATTTCCAAGGTGCAAAATCACATTGGTTCAGAAAAAACCCTGCGTCAACTGCGTGAAGATTTCGACCAACTCAAACAACAAAATCAGGAATTGAGAAGCCGTTTAGAAAACTTGGAGGCCAAATCTAAATAGCATTACATAATAATTAAAAGTCGGTGATTGGTAATCGTGGCAAAGCTATTACCTATTACCAAGGTTTTATTTGATGCTGTAATTTTATTTTCCACTTAAATCACAGGGATAAATAAACATACTACCAAGATCCCCGACTTATGTTAGAAGTCGGGGATCTTTATGTTGTAAACGGTTACTGAGTTTCAATTTGCATATATAGATACATATTTATATTTATATAAATTAAAGTTAAGAAAAAATAAAATCATCTAAAAGTTGGATAAGTAGTTGTAGTTTTATAAAGTATAATTAAGAAAAAGATAAACAAATCTAGGCAGTAACAGACGCTAAAATCGCCTCGATCGCTACCCCAAAGGGTAGAGTTCTAGTTATTTTAGACAGAAGACTACCGCTATCCTGCAATTTACAACTAACTTGTAGGTCAGGAGAAAAACAATAATTTGTAAATTTTTCAGTTGAAGAGGCAAAAAAAGGCGTGGGTCAGTATCAACCTGCTCAACTAAAACTCTATAATCCAGATGCGATCGCTCGCTATTATAGCTCCCGTCCTTGGTTAGCTTGGGGACGACTGCTGAGAATTATCTCCTCTTTTGCAGGATTTATATTCAATCTGAAGTGGGACGAGTGGCAAGATAAAGTTGAGCAAAACAAGGGTAAACGAGCTATCCAGTTGCGAGAACTGCTCACCCGCCTTGGCCCGACTTTTATTAAAGTTGGTCAAGCCCTCTCCACTAGACCTGACCTGATACGCAAAGACTTTTTAGAAGAACTGATCAAGTTACAAGACCAGTTACCACCTTTTGATAATGCGATCGCTTACCAAATTATCGAAACAGAACTAGGTCGTCCAATTCACGAAAGTTTTAGCGAACTGTCACCTAACCCAGTCGCTGCTGCTAGCTTGGGTCAAGTATACCGAGGTCGTCTGGTCAGCGGCGAAGAAGTCGCCGTGAAGGTGCAACGCCCCAACTTACACCCAGTGATTACACGCGACCTATATCTAATGCGTTGGGCAGCAGGTTGGCTAGCTCCTTGGTTGCCTTTAAATCTCGGTCATGACTTAACTTTAATTGTGGATGAGTTTGGCACAAAGTTATTTGAGGAAATTGACTATATTAATGAAGGCCGCAACGCCGAAAAATTTGCTAGCAACTTCCACAATGACCCACAAGTAAAAGTTCCAGGAATTTATTGGCGTTATACCAATACCCACGTTTTAACCTTGGAATGGATTAACGGCTTCAAGCTAACGGATACTCAACACATCCGCGAAGCAGGTTTAGACCCAGAAGCGATCATCCAAATTGGCGTGACATCAGGATTGCAACAGCTTTTAGAATATGGCTTCTTCCATGCTGACCCTCATCCTGGCAATTTATTTGCTGTACCTGATGGTCGTATGGCTTATATTGACTTCGGTATGATGGATCAGTTGGAAGAAAGCACCAAAGAAACGCTGGTCGATGCACTAGTGCATTTGGTGAATAAAGACTATACCGATTTAGCCGAAGACTTTGTAAAATTAGGGTTTCTGACTCCAGACACGAATATTTGCCCGATAGTGCCAGCATTAGAAGCGGTGCTAGGAAACGCTATTGGTAAAAATGTCAAGGATTTTAACTTCAAAACTATTACCGATGAATTTTCGGAACTGATGTACGAATATCCTTTCCGAGTTCCGGCAAAGTTTGCTTTGATTATTCGTTCTCTAGTTACCCAAGAAGGTATTGCCCTTAGCCTTAACCCCGATTTCAAAATTGTGGAAGTGGGTTATCCCTATATAGCGCGGCGGTTGCTGACAGGGGAATCGCCGGAATTAAGACGACGATTATTGAATGTGTTGTTCAAAGATGGTAAATTTCAGTGGCAACGGTTAGAGAATTTGATTGCGATCGCTCGTACCGATAACAACTTTGATGTATTGCCCACAGCTCAGATGGGGTTCCAATACTTAATGTCGGCAGAAGGCAAGTTTCTAAGGAGACAGTTGGTGCTTGCTCTCACCGAAGATGACCGCTTGCACACCGAAGATGTCCAACGCCTGTGGAATCTGGTTAAAGATGACTTAAAACCGGATCGTTTATTAAATGTAGCGATCGGGATTTTAACAGAGTTATCCAGAGAAGGGGCAGCCGCTATCCTGCCAAAAGCGACATTAATTGGGTCTTTTGCTGAGAACCAGTCAACAAATAAAAAGTAAAAATTTTTAATAGAAATTAGGAGTTTTCATGTATTATTTTCCTGAGCAACCGCCTTACCTTCTCTTACTTGTTGGTTTTTTGATAGCATTAACATCTGGTTTGGCATTATCTGGCACTTTGAAAGTAATTGTGCAGAACTGGCCAAGCGAACGAGCAGAAAATACTCAACCACGTTCTTCACTGAAACAATTACTTGTACCATTTATCGGCATAACAGGCGGTACTTGTCTATTTATGTCTTCAGGTTTAGAAATATTTGGCTTTCCCTCATCCTTGGCTTTAGGAGTCGGTCTACCAATTAGTCTATTTACTTGTTTGCTAGTTTGGTTGCAGTTGGGAAGTATGATGACCTTCATACAACGCGAAGGTATGCAATCTTTAGATTTAGATTCTTTTTCTTAGAAGAGGGTTAAATAGTAGGAAGCCTCACAAATATCTAAAATTACAGTAAATACTCACCGCCAGCAATGATGCTCTACTAAAAATGAGATCGTTAGCTAGTGGTGAATAATTATTTTTTACTGAAATTTCATCATTCTAAGATTTAATTGCGTTAAAATTACCTTCTTAATTAGTGTGACAATAAATAAGTTAGAAAATAAACAACATTTTGTCCACTTTTGCTTAATTACTTAGTCATTCTATCCTTTAAATTACGATAGTTAAGCTTAATATTGTTAACTTTTTGATTGAAAAAACTTGTAGTAGTCTTTTGTAGCCGCATAAGCTGACTCTGACGCCTAAAGCTTTTGGGTCTTTGTTCTGGTGAGTTTAAATATCTATAATGCAAAAATACATCTCGATATGGAATATTAACATCTTCACCAGCGCAAAGTTGAGTAAAGTGTGGTGAAGTTATACTCATATAGTGCAGATATGTCAGCCGCCGTCCTTGGTCGTAAAGGATGTTATCTACCACATCAAATTGAGAATTCCAATGGTTGCCAGTTGCCTGTTCGCAGTCATGAAAAGCAAAGTTATAATAGGAAATTCCACTTCTCAATACCATGTAGTTAAATAAAGATTGGTCAGGGCCTCCAAGAGCCATGACATCAGCTTCACCAGCCTGTAATTTATCGAGTAGGTTTGCTAATGTAGCTTGATAAAAAATATGTTTTTTAGTTGCAAACCAACCTGCACAAAATATATGAGAATGCAATTTTTCTTGGTCAAAAATTTGCTGTATCAGTTCTGGTGAACCATCAAAAATATATTTCAATTCAGATTTATATTGAAAATCATTTGTTACCCAATCATATTTATCTAATTTTTCATATATATAGTCTATAGGCCCCATAAGGAGCGTATCTGCATCAAAATAAATAAATTTATCAAAGGGCCCATCTAAACCACAAAGCTTACGATGCATTGGTAGACGATAAAGTTCTGGAAGCCCCCATTTTCGCCAACCTTTTTGTGCCCTTAAGTGATTTTGCCAGACCTGGGTTGCAAAGTCATCCCAGTAAGCTATAGAATCAGAATCTTCAAATAAAGTAACATTATCTCTAGATGCAATCTCTGCCTTTACTTTGTCTAACTGCTCATTATATGGAATTATACAAATAGGAATTTCTCTACCAGCATTAGCTTCTATACTGTTGAGCAACGCCACTAATTGGTCATAGACAACATCATTGGCTAGGATATAAATACCATCAATCATTGGGATACTCCTAATATTAAGTACGCGCAGAAACAAAGGGAAATAAACGGCGAGTCAGTTTGGGAATGAAGGCAAATTTACCCTCATGCAGATAGCGATAGTGTTCCCACAATTGCCAATAGGGACTACCAGTTTTCATCCGCGTACCAGCCCAGTGGAGATATTTTAGTCGTTGTCCTCGGTCATACAAGGCGTAATCTTGCTGTTGGAAATTTCGCGAACCGGCCCAACTACCAGGCCCTCCCCCAGGAATTTTTACGAGATTTCCACGTTTGGAAATTAGTTTGAGAACAAGATAATTTAAAATTGGTTGGTCTGTAACTCCTTCAGAAAAATCGAAATATTCGCGATGTGCGGCACACTCGCGCAAAGCTTCATCCATTTGTTGTTCGGTAATAGCTCCTTTTCTCGAAGCCCAAAAACCGCTGTTGAAAACATCTTGAAGTTGGGCGTCAGAAAAAATTTGCTGTTCTTTCACAAATGGGGAAAAAATATTTCGCAGTTTTTCATTAGCATGATGGTAATCACAGCAGAAGAAATCGACTTCTGAAAGTTTGTCCAAATTGTCGGCAATTTTTTCAAAAACGACAATATCCGTATCAATATAAATAAATTCATCTAAAGGCCCAAACCACGCCACCAATTTACGCATTTTGTTGGGTAAGGCAAGGAAATCTCGGTCAAAAATTTCGCCGATGCGTTTGGTAAATGTATCAATAAGTTCTAAATCTGGGAAAATTTGGACGTTGTGTAAGGTAGCAAGCTGTTCTGCTACCTTGTGATAATTGTCATTAAAAGGTATGAGATAAATGGTAACTTCTGGATCGTAGTAACGAATGCTATTGAGCAGAGCAATAGCATTATCGATAACGCGGTCATTGGCAACTATATAAATGCCCCTACTCATAAATTATCCTTGTTTAATTAACTTAAATTTTTGCAAAGCTCTGGTAAGTAAATTTGGTACTGGAGCGTCATTATAATTTTTAGGAGGACTGGTAAATACTGGACGCTTTTCTAGTTCGTGTAAGTAACGATAATAGAGAAATAACTCTCGATAGGGAAACTCAATATTTTCTCCCGCACAGACTGCTTGATTAATATTAGGAGGAATTCCAATGTAATGGAGATAAGTTAGCTGATTACCGCGATCGTAAAGAATATGTTCTCGTTCCTCGAAGTGTTTGGAGCTAGCAGAACATCCTGTTTTTTCATTATCTGGCAATTGGCGAGCAAAGTTATAAATAGAAAGATTAGACCTCATTACCATGTAGTTGATTAATGGTTGTTCGCCAGCACCACCATACAAAATTTCTGACTCGCCATTTAGTAAATGTGATATTAGCCAATCTCTTTTTTCTAAGTCAAATAGCCCTTGTTTAGCGCCATAAAAACCTGAGCAAAAGATTTCAGAATCAATGCGTTTTTGCTCAAATATTTTTAGTAATTTGGGAGAACTAACATTATATATTTTACTAACGTCTGTAAATTGGAAATCGTAGACGACAAAATCATAACTATCTAGCTTTTCAAACACTGCTGCAAGTGACTTCATCACCAAGGTGTCTGCATCTAAATAGATAAACTTCTCAAATGGCCCATCAAAAGCGCAGAAACGACGATGAGCACCATAAAGACGGGATTTACTCCGATTCAATCGTTCTGGGGCTGCTGCAAGCATAAATTGATCCCAGCGATTGATCGATTCTTGGTCATCGTAAAGAAATACATTGGGGCGTTTCGCTATTTCCTCAGCAATTCGTTGTGTCCGATCGTCAAAAGGATAGATACAAACAGGAGTTTCTGGGCCTAAGATAACATCAATACTGTTGAGCAAAGCCACCAGTTGATCGAAAACATAATCATTGCCAAGGGTACAAATACCATTCATAATTTATGAGTGTTGATCGACAAAGTTTGATAACCAGTTAAGCAGGTTTAATTTGTGTAAAATGATTTGACGTGCTTCTGCGATCGCATCTTTGGCAGCATACCAAGCATCAGGTGTAGCTGTCACTTCTTGGATGTAGGCAATGCCTTTTTCATCTAAACTGGGCAACCGCAAAAAACTCCCCGGCGGCAATAATTTATCAGCAGCCGGGCCACCATAATAAATTGGTAAACACCAAGCAAGTAAACTATCCCAAAGTTTCTCACTCACATACCAATTATTATCAGCATAATTTTCAATTGCCAGATTGTAATAGTATGGTGCCATGCCATACCATTTGTTACCTAGTTCTCCTGAACTGTTCGCCCATTCTGGTAAGTTACGCCCGTACAAATCAAATTTCATGCCACTAGATTGCAAAGATTGTAAAAAATCTAAACGCTGGCGATGATTGGCTGTGCGGCTAATTCCCGAAGTAATCCAACTACATAGGGCAACTTTTGGGGGCGGCGGCATTTCATTTAAATCTTGAAATGAATTTGAGTGATACCAAATAGCAGGCATATAGTCAGGAATGGGAGCAAAATCATCGGGGCCAGAAACGTAGCCACAATACTTCTGGGCTTCTTGATAATTATGATTAGTTATTTTTAAAACTTCATCTAAAGGCGGTTCTCTGAGCAAATAAATAATCCGCTCTTTGTTAACGCCACGCAGTAGAGATTCAACATTTACTACTGGTTTTTGCTGCTGTTTGCGAAAATTATCTAACCAAGATTTCGGCGGCGATGGTTGGGGAAAATCAAATTGATATAGCAACATAAAATCTGGCTTTTGTGCCATTTTCAACATTTGCATATTCTTCCAAACACCAAAGTAGTGTGGAGTTTGTTGCCATAACCAATCTTTATTTTTAGCAAGACCTGAATAGCTGCTAATCATGCCAACAGTTTTAATAGTCATAAATCGTATTTATTCGGTTATTTTTCAGTTAATTTTTGTACCGTTACCCTAAAATTGGTGGACGCCGATCTTCTTCTACGTAGCTTAATATTTTGGTAATTCTATTTTCCCAAGAAAATTGCTGGGCAAAATCTATACTAGCTGCATAACCCTCTAATTTTCTGGGATAAGTTTCTAAAGTATGTTGAATAGATTGGGCAAGTTTCTGCGGGTTATCTGGTGTACACCAACTGGCAATCAAAGGTGATGTTTTGAATTCCATTAAAGGTGGAATCTCAGTTGCAACTATAGGAGTGCCAGCAGCCATGTACTGAAAAAACTTAACTGGATTCGTGAAATCTGCTGATTTTCCAGCGCAGTGAGGATGAACCAAAATATCAGCTGCTTGAAACAAGCTGACTAATCGTTCTCGTGGAAGTATCCAGCCTAAGAATTTAACGTTTTCGACATTTTTATCTCTGGCTATTTGTTGATATGCTTGTACTTGTGCTTCTGTTCCTCCGGTGATGACAAACTGAATTTCTGGTAATTCTTTGGCGGAATCAATTAAGAGATCGACTCCTTTGAAAGGATACAAAGCGCCTGAATAGACAACTAAATGCTTACCTCCATTTATAAGCAATTCTTGTCGCCACCTTTCGGCTGATTCGGGCTGTCTGATTGAAAATGATTGATTGAATCCGTTATGTAGCCAAACTACTTTTTCTGGTGGCATTCCATTTTCTATTAAGCTTTGCCGGATGGGTTCTGATTGAGTTATAGCTATTTTAAAATAGGGACTGTGGACAATTTCTTGCTCAAATTTTCGGTCTTGAAAGTAGTGACGTTCATAAATTGTCGGAACTTTATTTTTGACTGCGGCTTTTACAAAGTTCCAATCTCGCGTGTGGACAACTTTAGTATGAGGTAGGATATAAACTGGTAAATAATATTTAGTTACGACTGTACTAGAGTTAGTAAATTTACCCCCTATTTTATCGATAGGCCAAGGCATTGGTAATGCTGCAATTTTGAGTTTTTCTTGAACATCGTAAAATTCGATAAATTCTTTTCCGGGTCTTTTGGGCTTATAAGGATAAATTAACGATAGTAGATTAACAGAAGAATTTTTTTTATCTGGATAAATTAAAACTGAGGAGTAGCCTAAGTTAGCTGCGGCGTTGGCACAAAGAACATCATGAATTTCGTGTGCTGTGTCTGGCTTGAATGATAGCTCTCCGGTGTAGAAAATATATTGATTTTTCTTGGAAGAATTTACCATTTTTTTTGGGTATTATAGGTTTTTTAAGATTGTGGTATAAGTACTTTTGTTCCTGACATTAACTAAAATTAAATTTGATTTTCAAAAAGTTTTAATACATCTAATAGGTAAATAGCAGATTTATAAGATTCTGTAATTAATAGATTTTGTTTTTGAGGTTCGGATTCTAATTTATCGGCTAGCAAGCGTAGAGAGCTAATTAGAGGATAGAGACACTTGCGAAACTCATCCGAGATATGACCAAAGTTTTGATACTGGTTATTTTCATCTTGATTTTGGTCTATATCTGACGATGACTGCCAGTTAATTTTCAGGTTAACTACATCGCTGAAGAGATCGATGGCGTTGAGAACTCTTAAGGCTGAGTTGTATGATTGGTCAATTAATTCCTGGCGTTCTTGAGAATTGTCTACTAGATCGTCAACTAATAGTCCGAGGAAACCAATCATTGAGTTAAGCCTTGTACGCAGTTCGTGAGAAATGCGGTTAAAGCTGGGATTAGTTTTGGTGGAAACTTCAGTCTGATCGGCAAATTGCATTGAGTAGAGGCGTGAGTAGTAACCCCCTTTTTGTAAAAGTGCTTCATGGGTTCCTACTTCTACCACCTGTCCTCGATCTAATACGGCAATTTGATCGGCTTTTTGGACTGTGGAAAGGCGGTGAGCAATTACCAGGGTTGTGCGATCGCGACTTAAGTCGTCGAGTGCAGCTTGTACTAAACGTTCGGAAACGGTATCTAAAGCGCTGGTGGCTTCATCTAAAATCAGAATTTCCGGATTTTGCAGGAGGGCACGAGCGATCGCTAATCTTTGCCTTTGTCCACCAGACAACATCACACCGCGATCGCCAATTTGGCTGTCGAATCCTTGAGGTAATTTATCAATAAATTCATAAGCATTTGCTCGTTTGGCTGCTGAGATAATTTCATCTTCTGTAGCTTCCGGTCTTCCATAAGCAATGTTATTTCGCACCGAGTCATTAAAGAGAAATGTATCTTGACTGACAATTCCCATGTGTGTTCTGAGAGATTTGATATCAAAATCACGCAGGTCTGTGCCATCGATAGAGATACTGCCAGATGTCGGATCGTAAAATCTGGGTAAGAGGTCAGCCAAGGTGGACTTACCTGCACCAGAACCACCTACCAAAGCGAGAGTTGTCGCACGGGGTAAAAATAAATTTACATCTTTGAGTACTAACTTTTCATGACTGGGGTAGGCAAAGGAAAGTGAATTAAAACCTATTCCTTGTTTTAATTGTGTGTAGATTAGATTACCGTTTTTCATAAACGGCTTGCGATCGCGACTTAAAAACTCACTGACTATTTCTACGCTAGTAGCACTATTGGCAAAGCTACTACGAAGACTATTTAACTGAGAAACCAAAGGTAGCAGTCGCAGTAATACTAATAAATATGTCAGTAGTACCGTTGAAAGGAAAGAAACCTGGTTGGCAAAGAAAGTTTTACTCAAGAATACAATCAAAAGTAAAGCTATAACTCCCATCACTTCACTTATCGGCCCGATCGCTTGTGAGTTTATCTGAGATTGAAAATCTGCTTTCTCGCGATCGCGGATTAATTTGGTAATTTTTTGATATTCTCTGTCTTCATTGGCAGTTGACTTTACTAAACGAATTCCATTCAATGTTTCTAAAACACTGATGGAATAAGATGTAGACATTTCTGATAGTTGTTGACCAAATTTTTTCGCTCTACTAATTGTGTATTGATTGATTAATGTTATAAAACCCAATAAAATTGTTGCTGCGATGGTTAACTGCCAAGAAATTGCTAATAATAAACCAACGAAAACTAAAATTGTAATTATTAAAATAATTAAATTGATAATACTCCCGATAGCGCTAGAAGTGCGGGCAGTTTCCGAACCAAGGCGATTAATAATATCGCCTACTTTCGTTTTTGAATAATAGTCTATATCAATATCTAGCAATAACTCTAAGCTAGCTTCGCGAATATCCGCATTTAATCTCCGAGTGAAAACACTCGATGTTAAAATACTAAAATAACTAGATAAGTTTTTTAAGAAAATTATAAATATAATTATTCCAGCCATTCCCAAATTCCGAGAATTTTCGGGAAGATTATCAAATGGAAACATCACAGCTTTGAGAATCGGAGGAAAACCAGTTAAATCTACTGGTTGTCCGACAATTCTCAAAATTACTGGCACAATCAAAGTTACACCGACACCATTAAATAAAGCACCAGAAAATCCCAACAGCATTGTTAGGATAATTAAACCTGGATAGGGTTTGGCGAATCTTAGTATTAGTTTTCTGGTAGACATTGGGTATTTTTATGCCAATTTAACTTAATTAATAATATTATTCACAACTGAGCAATTACTGATTTGAGCACAGAAGCCATAGCCTCGATGCTATAGTGTTCCACACATCTTTCTCTTGCCTTGATACCTTTCTGGCTTGCTGACTCTAAATTCTGAAAAATCAATTGAATTTGTTCAGCAATTTGCTCAGGACAACCAGGCTCGACTAAATAACCAGTATCACCTAAAAGTTGGGGAATATCTCCAACGCGTGTTGATAATACAGGTTTAGCCATTGCCATCCCATCTGTCAACTTCAAGGGAAATTGAGCGCGAGTTTCTGGAGTATCTCGCTGGGGAACAACTACAATGTGAGCAGCTGCTACCAAGTCAGGCATAACGTCGGCTGGATACTTAGGTAATTTGATAATCCAACGTCCCCACTTTTGTTGAAGTTGTTTATCATAATCATCATAAGGACTACCACCTACAATTACTAGTCTCAAGTCTGGTTGATTAAGTTTATCGAGCGCGATCAGAACATCTTCTAAACCTTTATAAGGTCTTGGCGCGCCGGGAAACATTAAAATCCGATATTCAGATAAACCATAACGATTCCTACTGGACTCAGCATCATATTGAGCGGGATCGAATAAAGAAACATCTTTGCCATTCGGAACAAATGTACCACCAAAACGCTGCTGCAAAAATTTAGTATGCACTGTCACAGCATCAGCGTGGCTTACCAAACCTTCCATCCATTTCACATATAAAGTATGATGAGGATTTTTGAGTGCGCCCTGTGGTTTCAATAAGTCCCTAGCTAATTCTTTGGGTGTAGGATGATAATGCCAGTTATCACCGCCATGCCAGCTGAGTTCCCAATCATCTATATCTAAAATTAATGGCTTTCTAGTAAATATTTTCCTTAATAGTCCAACTCCAAAACTTGCTATTTGTGGTTTGATAGTATAAATTATATCGCCATTTATTTTTGGTAAAAATTTTTGAATTTCTCCAAAAAACTCTGGAAAGTCTTTGCCTGGTAAGTTATAAACGTTGAATTCGGATGATAAATTTAAATAGAAGTTATTTCCAAATAAAAAACCCATAATCTCAACTTCATATCCTAACTGATTAAGAGCTTTTGCTATCAAATATGCACGCAGAATTGCTGCACTTGATAAATCGGAAACCAATAAGGATATTTTAGAAAATTTTTTCACTATTTTTAGACTTATTTTTATTTAATTTTTCCAGAATTTGTCAGATGTTGCTAAATCTGCAAATCTTAATTTAATTTGTTTTGTCGGAGTTGGAGCAACTAAAGAAATTAGGTATCAATTCATCAAGATCCAAAGTTTTTCTGAGGAATTTTTAAGATTTCATGGTAAAGTGCCAACATCTCTGAAGCAACAGTATCCATTGTACGTACTGGCTGGATACCTTGACGTAACTTAGCTAGTAAATCAGCGTCTTTGGCTAAAGTTGCGATCGCTTGTGCCCATGCTTGGACATCTTTGGCTGGAACTAACCAACCATCGATGCCGTGATGAACTAACTCAGCAATCCCTCCTAAATTTGAACCGAGTACGGGAATGCCCATAGCTTGGGCTTCTAAAGCAACTATGGGGCCAGTTTCTAACCACTGCGACGGTATTGCTAGTATATCGAAACCTGCTAATGCATCTGGTACTGCTTCGCGTGAAAGTGGTTCAGCAATCCGAATCCGGCTGTCACGAGCCGCGATCGCCATAACTTTTTCCCGATTGGCAGCACCGTATTTTCCGGGATGAGTAGCATGAAGAATTAACTCTACAGGTATATCATTTGGTAGACTATGTACCGCTTCTACTAAAACTTGTACCCCTTTAGTTTCTTGCCAGCGACCCAAAAAGCCGATTTTTAATATAGAGTTTTGTAGTTTGTTTGATGTTACTTCACGTTTAAAAGTGTTAGCAACACCTTGCCGAGAGACAGTAAGTTTTTCGGGAGGAACGTTGTTTGCAACAAAAGCATTGTATTGCCAATTACTCGTTACAACAATGCGATCGGCTAGTTTTGCTAGTTGCATCAAATTGCGTCTATGTTGAGACACTAGGGTAGGAATACCAAGAGTTTTACCAAGTAGGCGTAGCTTGAAATTTTTAGAGGTAAGTAATTTTGTTTCTGCTGCGATGCCAACATCTAAAGGAACTTGACTAAAAGCGTTGAGCATCCAAGGCGATACTTGTTTTGCTACTCCCAAACATTGACTACAATTAACAGAGTCAATCAGCCCATTGCAAGGTTCTTCACCCCAGCGCATCATCGTACCACGCAGACATATAGGCTCAGGTATGTGGACGGTGACTACAGTCGCCATCCCTAACTGGCGGGCGAGAGCAAGATGATGTAAACCGCAGTCAAATCGCCATGAATGTTGATGGTAGACATCGGCTCGATTGTTTTCTAGCCAATTAGCAAAAGTTTTAAAGCCGCCGTGGGGTAGCTGTTTGTGTACCTGTATCTTGCTGGGGTTAGGAAAAACAGGATAACGATAAACACAGATGCCATTGTATTCGTAAGTATCTTCCTCTGTACCTTGTTTAGGAGCAGCGACAATACTTTCAAGTCCATGTACTTGTAAGCCATGCAGTAGTGAATCTAAGTATACTTCAGCACCGGCTGATGAATCTGGAAAATACCAGCTAGTTGTATGGATTAGCTTCATTTATGAACCTGCAAATGAAAAATTGGAAAGCTCATCTTTTTTTCACCACGATTGATTGCTCTATTTAGTTGTTATTAACATCTATCTTTTATAAATAATCCAAGGTGAATCTAGAAGATTCCGTATTATCCGTATTAATAGTTAATATGTACAAATAAAAATTTTTCGATGACTGATTTGGTGTTTTTGAGTAAAAAAGACGATTTAGGACAAAAAGAACAGAATAAATCTAACTTAGCTTTTACACTTCCTCCCAGAGAAATTTTACTGATATACCCAAATCATAATTTATAGTTAATTAGCATAGTTTTAAGTATTATTACGGTTGTGTAGTATCATAGTATTTATGGACTTTCTCAACCTTTTCTGACTGAGATATTTAATATTGTTGAAAAGTTTCAAAGTATTTACTGGAAAGGGAGATATTGAGTGATGGAAGTAATCAGGCTTGAGGCACTCTCAGATAACTACATATTTTTGCTGGTGGATCGCCAGAAACAAATTGCTGCGGTTGTCGATCCAGCAGAGGCTGAACCAGTACTAAAGCAACTTGCACAGTTAAAAGCTGAATTGGTAGCGATTTTCAACACACACCACCACAATGACCATGTAGGTGGCAATCAGAAATTAATAGAACACTTCCCGCAACTAACAGTCTACGGTGGCGTCGAAGATCGCGGGCGAATTCCGGGACAGCAGGTGTTTTTGCAACAAGGCGATCGCGTCCAGTTTGGAGATCGCACAGCTGAAGTTATTTTTGTTCCCGGACATACCCGCGCTCACATCGCTTACTACTTTCCCCCCGAAAAATCTGATGAGACAGGCGATTTATTTTGCGGCGATACCTTATTTTCTGGTGGTTGCGGTCGCTTATTTGAAGGAACACCAACCCAAATGGTAGATTCTTTAACCAAACTGCGCTCTTTACCAGATGATACGCGTATCTGGTGTGCCCACGAATACACTTTAGGAAATCTGCAATTTGCCCTCACTGTGGATGGCGACAATGCCGACTTACAAAAACGCTTCAATGAAGTGAAAACTTTCCGTAGTCGAGGAGAAGCTACCATACCCTCGCTGCTGGGAATGGAGAAGCGAACTAATCCCTTTTTACGTTGGGATCAGCCATCATTACAATCAACTGTTAAAGGTGGTGATGGAGTGGAAACCTTTGCGCGGATACGGGAAATGAAAAATAACTTTTAGATATTGGGCATTGGACGTTAGGAGTGCTGAGTGCTGAGTGCTGAGTTAGAAGTTTTGTTTATCTCCTTGTCCCCTTGTCTCCCTTGTCTCCCTTGTCTCTTCTGCTCCCCTGCTCCCCTGCTCCCATTCCTCCAACTTTCTGGCGCTAATAGTTGCGATCGCACCCTTTCTTTCGCTACGATCTGTAAGCTTTAGGGTATTAGGCCAAAAAGCTTGGAATACAGCAGTGAGATTGTGAGCTATGCTGCCCAAACCCAAATTAATCATATTTTACCGGAAAAACGAAAAACGATGGCGAAACGCGTGCAGTTAGTTTTAAATCAGGATATCAGCAAGCTGGGAAAATCTGGCGACTTAGTGGAAGTAGCTCCTGGCTACGCTCGTAACTATCTGATTCCCCAGAAATTGGCAACCAATGCCACTCCTGGTATTCTCAAGCAAGTAGAACGCCGTCGCGAACAAGAGCGTCAACGGCAATTAGA
The DNA here is from genome assembly GCF_034530815.1 of Nostoc sp. DedSLP03. Classification (NCBI taxonomy): domain Bacteria; kingdom Bacillati; phylum Cyanobacteriota; class Cyanophyceae; order Nostocales; family Nostocaceae; genus Nostoc; species Nostoc sp. DedSLP03. The sequence goes on along the minus strand of NZ_JAVRCK010000022.1, from coordinate 12,275 downwards.
ACTCAGACAACAAGCTCTTGAACAAAAAGAATCTTTAGAAAAAATTGGCAGCTTGACAATTGCTAAACAAGTTGGTGAAAACGAAGCAATTTTCGGTACTATCACCACCCAAGATGTTGTAGATGCAATTAAGGCAGCCACCGGTCAAGAAATCGATCGGCGTGGAATTACCATCCCCGATATTAACCATCTTGGTACCTATCAAGCCGAAATTAAGCTGCATTCGGAAGTAGCGGCGCAAGTCGATATTCAAGTAGTAGCTAGCTAACTCAGGAAAAGGACAAAGGGATAAGGGGGATAAGGGAGCAAGAGAAACTCCTAACTCTTGTACAGACGCGATTAATCGCGTCTCTAATCCTACACAGACAAGGGTTAATCGCGTCTCTAGCAAAATCTCAAAACTAAAATCGTTTATGGCTGAAGAATTGAATTTTCAAGGCGATGGTACCGATCGCCTCCCACCACAAAATATTGAGGCGGAAGAAGCAATTTTGGGGGGTATTTTGCTAGATCCAGAAGCGATTAGTCGAGTTAGCGATCGCCTCCTTCCCGAAGCTTTTTACATTAGCGCTCACAAAGATATTTATCAAGCTGCTGTGAGGCTCCACGCCCAAGGTAAACCCACAGACTTACTCTCTGTGACAAGTTGGTTGACCGACCATGAAATCCTAGCCCGGATAGGTGGTAGAAATAAATTAGCAACTCTGGTAGACCGTACAGTGTCAGCCGTGAATATCGACGCCTTAGCAGGGTTAGTGATGGACAAATACCTGCGGCGACAGTTAATTAAAGCTGGCAATGAAATTGTACATCTTGGTTATGAAACAGAAACCGAGTTACCACAAGTTTTAGATCGGGCAGAACAGAAAGTATTTGGCGTTACTCAAGAACGTCCCCAATCGGGTTTAGTTCACATTTCTGATACTCTAATTAATAATTTCCAGGATATTGAAGATAGAAATCAAGGCATCGCTTTACCTGGAATTCCCTGCGGATTTTACGATTTAGATGCCATGACTAGCGGCTTTCAGCGTTCTGATTTAATTATTATCGCGGGCCGCCCATCAATGGGGAAATGTTTGCATGAAAATGTGGAAATACTTTTGAGTGACGGGAGTATCTCAACTATTAAAGAAATATACCATCGTCGGCAAGCTGAGTTAATAACTTTAGGAAATGATTGGAAGTTTCATTTAACTCAAGCTTCAGCCTTTGTTAATGACGGCATTAAACCAGTTTTTAGTGTTACTACTCGCTTAGGACGATATATTGAAAGTACTATCACTCATCCTTATTTAACCATCAATGGATGGCGACAACTTTCAGAATTAAGAGTAGGGGATAAAATTGCTGTAGCTCGTGAACTTAATGTATTTGGTACAGAAACTATCCGCGAGTGTGAAGTTAAATTATTGGCATATTTCATAGGTGATGGATGCTTAACAGATTCAACACCAGAATTTACTAATATTAACTCTCGCATCCAAAATGATTTCACATACGCTGTTACCAGCTTTTCACCCAAGTTGAAAGTTAGGATAGAAATTAGGAGTGAACGCACCCCAATACTCTATGCAGCTATATCTCAAGGGCAAAAGAATCCTTTAACAACATGGTTGGAAAACATAGGACTATGGGGCAAAAAAGCTGATGCTAAAATCATTCCGCAAGCTATTTTTAAATTGGAGCGATCGCAAGTTTCCTTATTCCTCAATCGTTTATTTGCAACCGATGGATGGGCTACAGTACTTACAAGCGGTCAATCGCAGTTAGGCTACTGTACTGTCAGCGAAAAATTAGCTAGACAAATACAACATTTGTTATTGCGATTTGGAATTATTGCCAGTCTGAAAAAACGCTCTGTGAAATATAAAGATACTCGCAGACAAGCTTGGCAATTAGATATTACTGATGCCCAGAGCATCAAAAATTTTATCTCAGAAATTGGTATTTTTGGCAAAGAAGAGGCATTAACTAAAGTCGCAGATGCAATAGCTAAAAAGAGATATCAAACAAATCGTGACCTCATTCCAATAGAAATTTGGGAACAGATAACAACAGCTAAAGGTAATGAACCTTGGACTCTTTTAGCTCAACGTGCCGGAATTCAAGGGGATTCAAATATCCATGTTGGTAAACGTGCTTTAACACGAGAAAGGCTTTGGATATTAGCAAGTACTTTAGAAAATTCGCCACTTCAACAGTTAGCAGCGAGTGATGTGTACTGGGATGAAATAGTTTCGATTGAATCGATGGGATGCAAACAAGTTTATGACTTAACAATCCCAGAAACACACAATTTTGTTGCCAATGATATCTGTGTTCACAATACCGCGTTCTGTCTGAATCTAGCTCATAATATCGCTGCTTCTTATAAATTACCAGTTGCTTTTTTCAGCTTGGAAATGTCCAAAGAGCAACTGACGCAACGTCTATTAGCTAGTGAAGCGCAAATTGAAAGTAGTTATTTGCGAACTGGTCGCCTCAGTCAAACACAGTGGGAACCTTTAAGCCGTGCTATTGGTATCCTCTCTGAGATGCCAATTTATATTGATGACACGCCTAATATTACAGTTACACAAATGCGTAGTCAGTCAAGAAGACTGCAAGCTGAAATTGGAACTGAATTAGGATTAATTGTAATAGATTACCTGCAATTGATGGAAGGAGCAGGTGATAATCGCGTACAAGAATTATCAAAAATTACCCGTCAACTCAAAGGTTTGGCGCGGGAATTATCTGTACCAGTTATTGCTTTATCTCAGTTGAGTCGAGGGGTGGAAGCGCGGACTAACAAACGCCCGATGTTATCTGATTTGAGAGAATCAGGTTCGATCGAACAAGACGCGGATTTAGTAATAATGTTGTACCGCGATGAATATTACTCTCCCGATACTCCCGATCGCGGCATTGCAGAAGTTATTATAGCTAAACACCGCAACGGCCCTACGGGTACAGCGAAACTTTTATTCAATCCACAGTTTACAAAGTTCCAAAATTTAAAAATTTAGCCAGACTAAGTAATTATTTGAGCAATGAATGAGCCTGATTTACTCATTAATGATGTATTTTTGCCAAATAGTCATTCTCTATTTGATAGTCTTATATCCATAATTAACTGGGATGAGCGTATACGGGCACGAAAAACAGCTAGCTTTGGTTCACCATATAACTACTCAAACATTTCTTACGACTCATGCCCTATGCTGAATGAGTTAATTCCTATTATTGATAGGCTTGAAAAACACTTTGGGTTTCGACCAAACAACTGTTTAGTCAATTATTACACAAATGGTAACTCAACAATGGGATTTCACTCTGATTCAATTGATGAACTCATGGACGATACTGGTATCTCTATTATTTCGTTAGGGGCTGAAAGAATAATTACATTTCAGAATAAACAAGACAAAACCATTGAACATAATTACTTACTCAAAAGTGGTTCTCTACTTTTTATGCCTCAAAAGACGCAGCAATACTGGAAGCATGGAATTCTCAAGCAACCAGAAACATTCGGGCGTATCAGTTTGACCTTTAGATTGTTGGTCTAGTCGCGGCAATCCGCTCAAAGTTACAGATACTTTTCTCATGTTTTCTAGCTGTACTTCTGCCCTATCCGTACTCTAAAATACTTAATTTATTTGATAGGGCACTGGGCATTGAGAACAGAGAGAATAAAAACTTCTTTTAATAATTCTCCCTTGTCCCCAGTACCCAATCCCCAGTCCCTAGTCGCTATTTTACCCCCAGCAATTCCACTTCAAAAATTAGAGTGGCGTTGGGTGGAATCACGCCACCAGCACCACGAGCGCCATAGCCTAATTCAGATGGAATGATTAACTTACGCTTACCGCCTACTTTCATAGTGCTAAGTCCTTCATCCCAACCTTTGATTACCTGTCCAGCACCGATTTTAAAGCTGAAGGGTTGACCGCGATCGCGTGAACTATCAAACTTAGTACCATCTTCTAGAGTGCCGACATAGTGAACTTCAACCGTTTGTCCCGGTTTAGGAGTCGCCCCAGTTCCCTCTTTTAACTCCACATACTTTAATCCAGAGGGAGTGGTTACGGCATTAGCATCAGACATAGTATTACTCGCAATTAAGATATTGTTTTCAGTTACAGTTGTGGATACTGGCGGCGTTTGGGTTAACTCGGCAGCAATTGCAGTATTCTGTTTACTACTTACTTGCCCCACAATCAAAAGCGCAACACATACCAGCATGAAGGCCACGCTGAGGAAAATTGGTTTCAAAATCAGTTCTCCTTACTTAGGTATCCTGGCAAAAAGATTACCAACAGGACACATTTAGTTTAAATCACAAAGGGCATTCTAACGCCAAAGCTTATTTTCTAAATCGCGTAATTGACGCTCTAAACGGTCAATTCTACCCCTCAGTTCGTCCACTTCTGACTGACGAGCCACCCCCAAATCCTGCATCATGTTTCGCATTTGCCGTTGCATTTGCACATCGAAGTTTCCCTGTTCCGACTTTAACTGCTGGGCAATATCATCTATTACTGCCTTGGCTTGCTCAGGGTTGAGCTTACCGTCTTTAACTAAATCATCGCTGACTTGCCGCAGTTTTTCTGCGACTATAGACGTTGTACCAAGACCGACCATCATTAGCTGTTGCAACCAATTGTTGTTGTCCATACTCCCTTCCTCTTACTTATTAACCAGCCGACCCTTGCTGCTGAGTGTAGGCAATCAAGCTTCTTAAAGCGTAGTTATTCTAGCCTACAGCTCTATTTTGGCAAATTGGCAAGCACAAAGATCAAAGGAGGTAGTTATATAACTCCTCAAGTTTAAGATTGCCCAAATTTACCTATTTTTGCGATATTAGAGGGGATTTCCCTATAAATTACAATACTCACACTCACCCTTTACAGTGAGTGTGAGTATTTCATGGGAAAATTTTATTTAGACAGTGCTGAATATCTGAGATTAAAAGTTAAACTTGTGTACGCCATTTCTGAAAAGCGATTTCGTCATCCTCTGATTTACTCTGATAAACACTCCACCAATGAAAAAATAATCCTAACCCCCATCCTAATACTGGGAAAATAGCCCAAAAATAACTAGGACTAGTGATTAAATTTAAGAGAATTAGGAATAAATTCACCGCTAGGAAAGAAACAAAGTGTGTCCAAAAAGCTCTGCGTCGGAAAGTATTAAATGTGTGTCGCGAACGTTCCTCTTCTTGTTGAGCTAACCACTTTTGTTCAGTTGCTTCCAAAATATTAGAAGAAATACCTAACTCAGATGCCATTTCTAAAAGCTGTTCTCGTGAAAATTCACCTTCCTGTTTACGAGTGAGTGCTTTTTGCAAGATTTGTTCTACATCTTTGGAATCGTAAGTCATTTTAATTACCTTATAAGTTTGTGTGTAAATGCGCCTTTGATTTCACGAAATTATCAATCCGCTTCGTTCAATTCAATTAGCAAATGCATCCACATTTTGCACCCAATACTTAGTGATATTCACAACACTATTATTTTCTCACAATTGATTTAGGGCTACTGTATTTGTCAATACCTCTATACTTGCTTTGTGAGAGCAAGCTGTTACGGGATTAAGCCGAAGATTGTCATTATAGAGTAAAGGAGGCTGGTAGCTCAATTCTAGGCAAAGATCCAACTACATATTGCTGCCTCAATCGAGTCAACATTACTGAAATCACTCTTTTGAATTTCCAAAAATATTAAGTTTAATGGAAGATTTAAGATATCAGCAAAGGTGTACGCTACCTAGTAGTCTGTCAAGTTTGATTTAATCGGTTCGTAGTTTGTGCTTTAGCGTTAACTAGAAAAAAATCCGCACCCCTAAATTATTTCTTGACAGACTACAAGTGTGAATGCGTCAATAGAGGACTCAATCAATGGGATATGTAATTGCTACTGCTAATATGAAAGGTGGTGTTGGTAAAACTACCCTCACCGTCAACTTAGCTACCTGTTTAGCTAAAAATCATGGCAAGCGGGTGCTGGTTCTTGATTTAGACAGCCAAATTAGCGCCACACTCAGTTTGATGTCGCCTTTAGATTTTGCCAAGCTTCGTAAACAAAGTAAGACATTTAGGTATCTGATAGACGAAGTTATCAATCCAGACCCCCAAGCAAAATTTACAATTCAAGATATCATTCAATCCCAGGTTTGTAATCTTCCCGGACTAGATTTATTGCCGGGAGACATTGATTTATATGATGAATTTGTTGTTTCAGAAATGCTGCATCAGCAAGCAACTGCTTTGGGCGAACAAGACTTTGAAACGATTTGGAATCGCTTTGAAAGGGTCTTAATTAATAATATCTTAAAACCAGTACATCAAGAATATGATTTTATCCTTCTCGATTGCGCACCGGGCTATAATCTCTTAACTCGTAGCGCTTTAGCTGCCAGTGATTTCTACATACTTCCTGCAAAACCAGAACCATTATCTGTAGTGGGTATTCAACTCTTAGAAAGACGGATTGCCCAATTAAAAGATAGTCACGGACATGAAACCAAGATAGATATAAAAATGCTGGGAATTGTATTTAGTATGTCTAGTGCTAACCTGCTCACTGGCAGATACTATAAACAAGTAATGCATCGCGTTGTCGAAGATTTTGGTGTCGAAAAAATTTGTAAGGTACAAATACCAGTTGATGTCAATGTTGCTAAGGCTGTTGATAGTTTTATGCCAGCTGTTTTAATTGCTCCTCAATCAGCAGGTTCAAAAGCTTTCTTGCAATTAACTCAGGAATTATTGCAAAAGCTATAGCTCTAGTTAATTATTGATGAATAACACGATTTCCGATTTATTAAATTAGAGATATCAATGTAAAGACGTAGTAATGCTACGTCTTTACAAGAGTTTTAGGCAATGAATAATTTATTTTTGGAGATGTCTATGTCTATTAAGTAGGTCGCAAATCTGAACCTTTCAATTTTTTAACGGTCTAAAGAAAGAGAATTTATACTTACTCAGTGAGAAATAAGCTATATAAAATAAATCTCAAATAACCAATTTAAAATTCTCTATTCAAGAAAGCTCTTTAGGCATAAGGTCAATCTAAAATCTAAAATCCCCAATTCAGTAACAAATAAGTTATCCTTTTTTAAAGTTCAGCAGTTATACGGAAGCTATAATTGGTGAGATTCAGCTATTGAGTGAAAAGGTCAGTAAATCTCACTAAGAAACAATGGTTAGTAACGATTCTGCACGGGCGGGGAACAATCAGCACTTGCTAACGCGCCTACCACGGACTCTAAGTTATCTCGAAACTTGGGGCTTTGGGTTAACTGGTCATGTTGGATGGATTGGTACTGCCCCTATCATTCATGCAGCGTTAGGGCCGAAAGCTATCTTAGTTTGGTTTTTTGGCACGATTATCTCCTTTTTGCTTAACTTGCAGGTACAAAGTTTAGGTAGGCATTGGTCAGATGTTGCCGGAGGAACACCAAACTATACCACAAGGCTATTAAAGAAGTTTCCTGGCTTAGGCCGTTACATAGCATTAGGATACTTTTTTAGCTGGGCAGCAGCACCTGCACTGTATGCAATTATTCTCACCAACCTAATTAAAGTCAATTTTGAAACATTAGGTATTTCTTGTCCAGAAACTTTCTTAAAAGTTTTATTTACAGCGATTCCATTTGTTTTAGCGTTCAGTGGCACCCGTGCTTTGGCGCTTCTACATTTATTTTTTGTATTTCCAGCGATTTTATTACTGTTATTGTTTTGTGTTCAAGGCGTATTATGGTTAGCCTTCTCATCTGCTAATTTTAATTTTCTGCCAACTAGCACTCATAGCCTGAGCTTTCAAGAATGGGCAAAATGGTTTTTTCTAGCTAGCTATTCAATTTATGCTTGTGAAACCACTTCTTCTTTTGTTGCTGATAGCCGCCACCCATATAAAACTTTAAAGTTTTTAACCGTAGCTGCTTGGTTAATTCCTCCGGTGTTTCTAGGTGGTTCTTGGGTATTAATGCGTTCGGCTCCAAATCCCACAATAGGTGAGGATGCGTTCTTAAATTTAGTAGAAGCTTCTAAACCTTTTTGGGGTGAATCTGCCCCCTTTCTAGTAACACTTCTGATTACTATCTCTTGCCTTCTCAGTTCTGCTACGGCAGTTTCTAACTCTCCTCGGATATTATACCAGCTTGCCTTAGACAGACAGCTTTCTCCTATATTTGCATTAGTTTCCCGTCAAGGTGTCCTTGTTCCTGCTATTTTAGTTACCTTTCTACTCAGTTTGCTTTGTCTAAATTTAGGAAATATATCTCAACTTGTCACAGTAGCAGGCACTTGTTATCTCATGTCTATTATGGGTCTACATTTGGGATTATGGATGTGTCGTGGTAAACCACACGTATTATGGCCTTGGTGGTCACTTGGTTTTTTCTTGGTCGAAGCGGTAGTTCTAATAGTGGGAGGTTTAGCTTGGAACTGGAGAGATTTCTTAGTGGGATTATTATTACCCATTATTTTGACAATTGGAGATTTAGTTCTAAGGCGGTTAAGATTTGCGCCATTACATCCAAATTGGTGGATACAGCGTTACGATACTAAGCCTAGTAGAAATAATCCAGATTTTGTAGTATTACAAGTGATTGTTTTAGTATCATTGATTTGTATTACTGCCACAATCAGCTGGGTTATTCGCGATTTTTTAGATAGATTTTCTAATCATCCTCAAAATTCTTTCCTAGCAATTTTATTAGTGACGCTTTCTTTTACAGGGGTTGCGATCGCTTGTTGGACAACCTTACCACAAATCATTGCTATTGATGAAGCACGCAAACAAGCAAGAAACCTATTTATCACCACTCTCGATACAGTTCCAGATACTGTTTTAGTATTAGATGAAGATGGAACAATTTCTCAAACAAATGCTGCTGCTGAAGAATTATTTCAAACAAGTATTCAGCAGTTGCTTGGGCAAAACTTGAATCAACTTCTAATATGCTATCGCGGCAAACCGGAGCAATGGTCTATTAGAAGTGAGCAAAGCTTGAAAATTAACCAAGGTTTGCGAATTGTTGAATCAACGATTTCCCAACCATTTAATTCTCTGCTACGTGAGTATATTGTTATTGTCCGTGACATCACTAAGCGGAAGCTAGCAGAAGAAGAATTAGTCCAGTATCGTTATCAACTTGAGCAGTTGGTGCTAGAACGCACTATTGAACTTATTAGGGTTAATCAACAACTTCAACAAGACATTGTTAAACGTCAAGAAGCACAAGAACAATTACTGCACAATAGTCTTCATGATGGGCTAACTGGATTACCTAATCAACGGTTATTTCTGGAGCGGGTGCAGCAGGCAATAGAACAGTCTAAGCAGCAAAATAATTATTTATTTGCCGTACTCTTTTTAGACCTAGATCGCTTTAAAGTTGTTAATGACAGTCTTGGACATCTACTAGGAAATCAACTTTTGATTGCAATTTCTCATCGGCTTAAGTCAGTTCTGCGAGGCGAAGACATAGTAGCTCGTTTTGGCGGAGATGAGTTCACAATCTTAATTGAGGAAATTGAGGATATCAACACAGCTATACAAGTCGCCGAGCGAATTAAAAAGGTGCTAGCTTTGCCATTTCAATTAAATGAGCATCGGGTGTTTACCAATGTTAGTATTGGCATCGCTTTGAGTAGAGCAGATTATGAGCAAGCAGCGCAGATTTTACGCGATGCTGATGTGGCAATGTATTGTGCCAAATCGCTTGGTAAGGCACGTTATGAGGTTTTCGATCCAAAGATGCACGAGGGTGCAGCGTTGCTCTTAGAGTTAGAAACTGCTTTGCGAAATGCGCTGCTAAAGCAAGAAGAATTTCGCCTTAATTACCAGCCAATTATTTCACTCACAACTGGCAAAATTATTGGATTTGAGGCACTGATACGTTGGTATCATCCAGAACGAGGACTTATTTCCCCTCAAGATTTTATTCCCTTGGCTGAGGAAACTGGAATGATTGTGAGTATTGGGCAATGGGTGCTTTATGAAGCCTGTCACCAAATGCACAAATGGCATAAACAATTTCCTACCTCACAACCTTTGACGATGAGCGTAAATTTTTCTGGTAAACAAATTACACAACCCGATGTGTTTAAACAAGTTAAACATATTTTGCAGCAAACTGGACTGGAGCCATGCTGTTTAAAATTGGAGATTACTGAAAGCTTGTTGATGGATAATTTTGAACTAGCTACCACTGTGCTTTCCCAATTAACAGCGCTGAATGTTGAAATGCATATGGATGATTTTGGAACTGGCTATTCATCCTTGAGTTATTTACATCGCCTACCAATCAAAACCATTAAGATTGACCGTTCTTTTGTCACCAGTATAGGTAGTCGAGGAGAAAATTTAGAAATTATTCGAGCGATTGTGACATTAGCCCATAATTTAAATATGTCTGTAACAGCAGAAGGCATAGAAACTGTAGACCAATTAGCACAATTGAAGGCTTTAAAATGTGATTATGGGCAAGGGTATTTTTTCTTACCACCTATGGAACGGGCAGAAGTAGAAATACTCCTTGCTGCTAACTTGTGCGGAAAAAACTTTTTAAAAAGATAAAATCTTGGAAGTAAATTCTTTTTAGAGAAACACCTTGTTAAACTGGGTGATGAATTTAACTTGACAATCTATTCTTATTGTAATGCTGACTGTAGCTGGAAATTATCTACGTTATCAATCAATCCTTCTTCTAACAAAAGTTCGTTAACAAAAGTATCTATTTTGTGCCGATCGATATTTTGCATGACTATAATGTGTACCCAATTTTCATAAATCGCTAGCTGCCACTTTTTAATTAACTTTTGAGAAGGTTTTTGAAACACTACGGTATTGGAAAATTTATTCAGCATACATGGATATTCTCTGATTTTAAGTTGTTGGAAAAGATATTGGGCATTATCTATACAAGTGTTTGCTTCTTTGGCTAATCCATCATAACCTCTTGTTTTCATTGCATACCAGAGAATCAGAGGGGTATGACCGTTCCTAGAACCGAGAATTGTTGTATCTGATGAACCAATATATTCAATTGCTGTTTCAACTTTTTCTACCCATTTTTTCTTGGTTAAAACTACACCGCAAGGCAAGGGCGAACCAATGAATTTAGCAGAAATAGCTATACTATCTATGGGTTTTTGAAAGTTAACTTGTGGAGCGCCATCTAGAAAGGGTAATATCAATCCTGAAAGGGCAGCATCACAATGAATGTAGTAATCTTTAATTTGATTGCGCTCTAAAATTTCGAGAACTTTGTCTAAGTTATCAATTGCGCCTTTGACAGTAGTCCCAATATTCAAATTTACGATTGCAGGATAATTACGATTTTCGCTAATGAGTTTTTCAAAATGTTCATAATTCATCTCTCCATTAATTTGTGAGTTAACAATATTGTGTTGAATGCGAAATAATTTTGCCGCTTTTGGTATGGAGTAATGAGAGTCTTGTGATGAGTAAAGAATGCCATCGGCATAGATTTCTCTTGCTAAGAACATTCCATATAAATTACCTTCAGTTCCGCCAGCAGTAACATAACCCCAAAACTGATTTTCTGGAATTTTATAAAGTTGGGCAAAAAAAGATAATACTTCTTGCTCAAACTTACGAGAATGGAGACCAAAATCTGGTTCAATATATGGATCTCCAGCATTATTTAACAGAAAATTGAAAAATTTGCCGATCGCACTGTAATCACAACTTAAATTATATGGATAGCCTGCATGAAGCTGCGATCGCTGTTCTATTTGCACCAGAAAATCAGCCAATTCCTTAGCAACTTTATTCGACATATCTCTCTATCTCTTAAATTTTGATTGAGTTAATGGATGTTTTAAACCAGATTACACGTATTAATCCATACCTTTATATTTTTTTAATAATGACCCCCATTATCGCTTTAAGAAAAGATAATACAGTGAAAATACTGATAAATATTCAGTAATAATACCCAATTTTTTGCAGAGAAAGTATATTACATTTGAAACTTATACATAATACGAAATAACCAGAATACGTATTACGTAAAATATTCTTTTAGTCGCTGACTGCAACTTGATTTAATTACATATTTAACTTGGTGCCAGTTGCGTAATCTCTCGGTACGACTAGGCTATACAACAAAGTTCGCTTATGCGGACTTCATCATGTTAAAAAGAGATTTCCAAAAATTAAATATCGGTTATATAGAACGCTAATAGAGACTTATTACCAATTCTGTATGAAGATGCGCCAAACTACGTCAAACTTATAGATGGGTGCAT